>JAKDMR010000088.1 GCA_030452275.1 Candidatus Nitrosocosmicus sp.
AAGAAAATATGTGGTGGTATAACGTCAAAAGTATTTAGGACCGTAGGTGAAATTGAAAAAAGAGGTCGCTATTCAAGATCTGAATTCTAACATTGTATGTAATTTTCTTATGAAATTGAAATAACTATTGTATGACTTTTTTACACAATCCTTTTTCCTTATGTTGCACAAAATGATCCTGACAAAAATCAGTTTCGCATTCATAGCAATGCCACCCGCATAGAGTATAACATACATTACATTTTGAAATCGGTTTATTATAGTCAAATTCTTTAGTTTGTTTCACTATTCTTGGCTTTTGTATTCTTTTCTGCTGTTGCCTCATATATCTATCCTCTATTAAAGCGCAAAACATCGTAGTGATGTTTGAAAATTCTTCTCCAACTGTGTGGATCTATCAACCTGTTTCATAAAATCAGAATGTTATTTAAGCTTTTCAAACGATAATTAGGGAATTTGCAACTGCAATTGGATTTGTAATTCAAATTATTTTATATATGCGGGAGGTGGGATTCGAACCCACGAATCCCTAAGGAACAGGGTTGTAGGAAACTTCCAAGCTCATTCTAAGCCTCGCACAATTTATGACCTGCGCCGTTGACCGGGCTTGGCAACCCCCGCATTACTTTGGACTACATTAAAGCCAAATTTATCTATTGTTAATGCGAATTATGTTGATTTCTTTGATCAATGATCTATCTTGATAGATTATTCATCCCTTTATCGTCTAAATAATTATTAGGATGGCATAAATATTGATTTAACTGGGGAGATGTTTTGACGGAGAAAAAACTATTTGGGACTAACGGCATAAGGGGGATATTTGGAAAAGATCTGTCAATTGAGTTTTTGATAGATGTCACTTTTTCTATTGGGCATTTTTTTGAGAAGGGGCCAATAGTGGTGGGATATGATGGTCGTTCTTCTAGTTTTGCAATTCAAAAAATTATATCGGCTGTGTTAATGTCAATGGGTATCGATGTATATACAATGGGCATGACGCCTACACCTTGTCTACAATTCACTGTCAAAAATTTACGATCTTTTGGTGGGATTATGATTACGGCATCACATAATCCTAAGGAGTATAATGGAATAAAACCTATTTCAAGTCATGGGTTTGAGTTGTCTAGAGATGATGAAATAAAAATTGAATCAATATATTATCAAAAAAAGTTCATAAGAGGGTATTCTGGTTCCTTTGGGAATTTATTTAAATTGGATGTTTTGGAACAGTATATCGACAAGGTTCTTTCTTTTATAGATGCTGACATTGTTAGACGATCAAACCTTAAGATTATTATGGATTGTGGTAACGGGGTCCAATCGTTGGTAGCTCCTTTTATAGGAAGAAAATTAGGATGTGAAGTGCTGATTATGAATGGCTATATCGATCCAAATTTTTCTGCAAGGGGCTCTGAGCCTAAAATGGACAATTTGTGTAGTCTTACTGAAATGGTAAAAAAGACCAACTCTGATTTGGGTGTTGCATACGATGGGGATGGTGACAGAAGCATTTTTTGTGATGAAAAGGGAATTATCCATTGGGGCGATAAAACAGGATCAATTCTATCTTATCATTTAATTATAAATAAGAAAATGGATACGACAATCGTATGCCCCGTTAATTCTTCACTAGTTATTTCAAAAATTGGTGAGTTGGTTATGAGAGATGTTTATTTTACTAAGGTCGGAAGCGTTGAGGTTTCTTATGGCATGAAAAATACTAATTCTCTTATCGGATTTGAAGAAAATGGAGGTTTTTTTTATGGACCTCTGAATTTGGTTCGTGATGGAGCGATCACCACAGCTTTGGTTTTAGAAATGATGAGCTATCATAAGCAGGAAAAACTGGGACAAGACACAAATTGCAATGACAATCTCTTGGATAAAAAATCATCTCTATCAGATCTTTTCTCTTTATTCGATGATACATTTCAATATAAATCCAGCTTGAATTTGTCTAGTAATGATGATCTGCAACATGTTTTGGATATGTGTGCTTCACATGGATCTGTATACAAGGTAGAAAAGATCGATGGAGTGAAAATATGGTTTGATGCTGAATCTTGGATCATGTTCAGACCTAGCGGCACAGAGCCTTTGATTCGAATCTATGCTGAATCCAATGATAAAAGCTTACTAGATTCAAAAGTAAAAGAATACCTTAACTTAATAAATAAAATTCTGAACGCCGGTGATTGATACATGATAACATTTTTAATACTCTTTTTAATCATAAGAAAGAGTGGAAATGATCCCAATGGGTGATTGTAAATTATGAGTAAACCATATTATGTAAAATTTGAGATACCTAAAGATCTGGTTAGTGCCGTTTATGAGGCCGTAAGACTTGCAAAACAGAGTGGTAAGGTAAGGAAAGGAACAAATGAAACTACAAAAGCAATAGAAAGAGGAATCAGTAAATTGGTTGTCATTGCAGAAGATGTTGAACCGCCAGAGGTTGTAGCACATCTGCCAATTTTGTGCGATGAACGTTCATCTAAATATGTTTTCGTTCCTAGTAAGAAAGAATTGGGTAGTGCATTAGGAATTGATGTTGGTTCTGCTGCTGCAACCATAATAGATCCTGGCGAATCTCAACAAATTCTTGACCAAATTACAAATACTATTGATAGCATAAAAAACAAGTCTGAGTAAAACGGGTGTATTTTATTAAATGAGCAAGACTGAGGAAAAGGTCATTCCTGCAGAAGTAATTCAAATCGTAGGTAGAACTGGTATCGCTGGAGAAGTAATTCAGGTTCGTGTTAGGATTTCTGAAGGAAAAGACAAAGGCAGGATTCTAACTCGAAACGTTAAGGGACCAGTTAGGATGAATGATATTTTAATGCTTAGAGAAACAGAACGTGAGGCAAGAAAAATAAAGTGATGCTTAAAATATGGAGTTATTGTAGGTGGTTAAATAATGAGTAAGAATGTTGCGTCATTGCGAAACTGTTTTTTTTGTGGAAGGCATGTTGATACGGGTAAAGGGATAATGTTAGTCAAAAATGATGGATCGATCCAATGGACTTGTTCATCAAAATGTAAAAAGAATCTTCGCGATTTGAAACGTGATCCACGGTTGTTTAAATGGACTGATAAATATATCAAAGGTGGAATCAGGAAGCAAAAGTGAAATGGGGGTAGAACAAACTCTAATACTTATTAAACCAGATGCATTTAAGCGAAAATTGGTGGGAAAAATAATTCAACGTTTTGAAGAAAAGGGGTTTGACATCAAACAACTAAAAACCTATGATTTTACAGATGAAAAAGCTCAAGATTTTTATTCAATCCATCAAAGTAAACCTTTTTTTAAGGAGCTAGTTTCATTTGTTTGCTCTGGTACAGTCGTTGCATGTATTTTGGAAGGAAATAATGCTGTCAGCACGGTTAGGATAATGATTGGGCTTACAAAATCATTTGATGCTGCCCCAGGAACAATAAGAGGCGATTACGGTCTGGGAATAACTGATAATATTATTCATGCTTCCGATTCGCATGAAAGCTTCATAAAAGAGTCATCAGTAGTATTTTTATAAGTGCATCTACGTCAGCCTGTAGTAGTAGTTCTAGGTCATGTAGACTCTGGTAAAACCTCTTTACTAGATAAGATGAGGGGAACATTCGTTCAATCGCGAGAAGCTGGGGGTATTACTCAACATATCGGGGCAAGTTTCTTTCCAATAGAAATAATTCAGAGTTTGACGGGTCCGTTATTTAAGAAATTACTAACACATGATCATGCTATTCCTGGATTACTAGTTATTGATACGCCTGGACATGAGGTTTTTGCAAATTTAAGATTAAGGGGAGGATCAGCAGCAGATATAGCAATTGTCGTAGTTGATGTTAATAAGGGATTTGAACCTCAGACTATAGAGAGTATAAACATTTTAAAGAATAGGAAAGTGCCTTTTGTAGTCGCGATAAACAAAGTCGATCGTATTACGGGCTGGAAAAAAGGAATCACCAATTTCATTACCGAAGAAATCAAAGTTCAACCGAAGGAAGTTCAATTAGACCTTGATAATAAAACATATAGCGTATTGGGTTCTCTATCACAATTGGGATTCAATTCAGAGGCTTTTTGGCGTGTTAAGGATTTTACGAAAGAGGTTGCATTAGTTCCAGTTAGTGCATCAAGTGGTGTTGGCATTCCCGAGCTTTTGACAGTCCTGGTAGGATTGGCTCAACAATTCATGATAAAAAAATTAGAAAGGCATGAAGGATCCGCTAAAGGAATTATTCTGGAAGTAAACGAAGAAGTTGGATTAGGACCTTCTGCTAATGTCATTCTTTTAGACGGTATCATAAAACAAGGTGATTCAGTAGTGGTCGCAAAACGAAATTCTGTTATAGTGACTAGGATCAAATCGTTACTTCTACCAAAGCCACTTGATGAAATGCGTGATCCACGGGATAAATTTCGTCATGTAGATATGGTAATTTCTGCTGCGGGATTAAAAATAACTTCCCCTGATTTGGATGGTGTAATAGCCGGCAGTCCATTGTATGGACTTGCCCCCACAGATGACGAAGAAAAAGTAAAAAATCTAGTTGAATCAGAAGTAAAATCTGCACTTATTAACACAGACTCGAATGGTATTATTCTACGATGCGATACTATAGGTTCGATTGAGGCAATTTCGGAAATGCTAAAAAAAGAGAACATCCCAATCCGGTCTGCAGACATCGGACAAATAAGTCGAAGAGATGTGATGACTGCATCTGCAGTTAAAGAAAAGGACAGATACCTGGGTATAATATTGGGCTTTAATGTCAAAATTTTAGAAGATGCAGAAAAAGAGTCATTTGAAAGGGATGTCAAGATCTTTAATGAAAAAATTATTTATAATCTGGTACGTAGCTATACCGACTGGGTATCTTATCAAAAGAATCATGAGGATTCAATCTTATTTAATGAAATATTTCCAATTTGCAAATTTGAATTTATGAAAGGCTATGTTTTTAGAAGAAGTGATCCTGCTGTGTTCGGTGCGGAAATTACCATAGGTAAAATGAAACAAAAAATGTCAATAATGAATCCTGAGGGAAAAAAAGTGGGTATAATACATCAGATCCAGGATAAGGGTAAATCAATTGAAGAAGCTACCAGGGGAATGCAAGTGGCAGTATCGGTTAATGGGCCTCAGATAGGTCGGCAAATTAACGAAGGTGATGTTTTTTATACCTATCTGGATAGTAGGCAAGCTAAATTACTACTAAATCGTTTTAATAATAAATTAGATGAAGAAGAAAAATTAATTTTGGATCATATTGTTAGCTTAAGAAGAAAAACAGATCCTGCTTTTGGATACATATAGTAAATTCGTGTTTAATGTCATCTGATATTTATATAGCGTTAAATTTGTAAATAATATAAAACCTATGAATGAATTTAATTTAATAGGAAAAATTTTCTTCGCTCCTAATACTTCTGATTCTGAATTAATCAAAAAAGCCAAACTAAGATTAAAAGAGCATGGGATACCTGAAGAGACAATCGAAATTAATTATAATGTTCAGGAACTAAACGAAGGCGATTTGTATATAAGCTATGATCCACCCGACTTGGTATTGAGAAGAGTGTATGCCAAAACTTCAAGTGGTTTCATTAAAATGAAAAGTGTAAGATCTATCAAACTCTAAATCTATCTCAATCTTATTTTGACTAGCTCATAAACTAATTCATCAAAATTCTTAGCTATTTTTATCTTCTTATCCATCTTTTGAAATGCATCTCTTAACATGACTTCGCCATCTTTTTCTAAATTCTCTTTAATTACAATTATGATTTTATTACTCTTCTTATTTTCCGCTTCTGCAATTTGTTTTGAAAATGATCTGCCTAATAAGTCATAGTCAACTGGAAAATTGTTTCGCCTTAAATACGAGGCCAATCTTTCTACATAGTCAAATATTTCGATAGAGTCGTATACTATATAATTCAAATCTTCAAACTCATCATTTTTATCTTTCTTAAATATTTCCTGTTGTTTCATTGCCAAAACAATGCGCTCCACACCACCTGCAGCCCCGACGGCTCCAATCTCTTTTCTTCCAAAAGCATCGGTAAGTTTGTTGTATCGACCACCTCCAACAAGCGACCCTAGGTCATTTCCTGTATCTATTGCTTCAAAAACTAATCCTGAATAATAGTCCAAACCTCTTACGATGCCCAAATTTATTCGAATGTTATTTATTCCTTTATTTGATAACGAAATGTTGATTTTTCCTATGTCTTCCCAGCTCTTCAGTTTGAGCATTTTCATAGCAGTGTCTAATTCCTTGAAACTACCTTTTTTCTCTGCAAAATTAATCACTTTTTCTAAGACTGTGCTATCAATTCTTTCATCATATTCTTTTAACACATTGTCTCTTCCTTTCTTTGGTATTTTGTCAATTGCTCTAAATATCTCAAATAATTCTTCATCACTTGATATCTTGAGAATATTTTTGATATATTCTTCAATTAAATTTCTACTGCTAATATCGATAAGTATATTTCTCAATCCAAGTTTTTGTAGAAAAATTGATGTAAATTCAATTATTTCAGTATCGGATTCGAATGATGAAGGTCCGTATATTTCAATGTCCCATTGATGGAAAAATCTGTATCTTCCTGCTTGTGGCTCATCATATCTCCATACTCCACCGAATGAGGCAATTTTTGTTGGAATTTTCAGATCTCTTCGTGATACAAAATATCTAGTTAATCCTATGGTTAAATCAAATCTAAGGGCAATATTCCTATTCCCTTTATCTACGAAATTGTAGATCTCTTTAGCTATGGAAGGACCCGACTTTGTCTCGAGGGTAGATAATAATTCTAATGGAGTTGGTTCCATCAACATAAAATTAAAAATTCTTGCAGATTCTATGAAAGCATTTCTGATCACATCGATGTCTTTGTACTCGTCTGGCTCCAGATCTCTCATCCCTCTCGGCAGTTGAAATTTCATTGTTGTTTAGACTGTCAATATTTTTTAAATTTAGATTTTCCGGTTCATTATAATATCTATTAGTTTAATACGACTGTATGTTTCTTGAAAATGTTGAATATCTTGACCATATGACTGACGCATATTTACGTATCAGGGGACAAACCATGAAGGAAGCTTTTGAATATTCAGCAATGGGCTTGGTTAATATCATGTATGACATAGAAAATATAGAGAAAAATCAGCGGATTCCTATTTTGGCGGAGGGTGAAGAGTTAGAGAATCTATTGTTTGATTGGCTTGATAAAATCTTGCTGATGATGCTCATTGATAAAATGATCTTTTCAAAGTTTAATATTGAAATTACGTTTGATAGGTCTTCTGCTAAATATGTCCTTACAGGATATGGTGAGGGCGAACTTGCCGATCTTAATAAACATGAACTTAAAGTGGAGATTAAGGGGATAACATACCATGAAATGAAAATACTTGATGATGAAAATACAAATGAAACCATAATTGAATACATAGTAGATTTATAGCCTTTAAGAATCTAAAATACGTTTTCCTTAGAAATGTTCCAAATTTTTATTAATATTCATG
>JAKDMR010000089.1 GCA_030452275.1 Candidatus Nitrosocosmicus sp.
TAATGAAATATACTATAAATTTCTTTATATAATTATTCGTGTAAAATCTAATATAACATTTAGATATAATGTGTAAGAATATAGTTCATATAGATCCTATTAATAAAGGTAAGATAATACTACATTACCAGGTCCTTCCTGATAAACCTCTTTACTTTGCTAGTATCATTCTAAAGTCTGTTCTTTTGTCTAGTCACAGAAAGTGTTAGCTCAAACTATTATTTTAAGAACACCGCATCATCCTAATTATGTTCTATTAATTATTATCGTTTATATCGATTAGTAATGGCTTCGATTTTTGGTTATTCAGGGTAACTTCTTTATGACATTTATAGCAAAGAGTCCTCAAATTATTTTCATTGTGGAGAAATTCCAATACGGTTTTAATTTTATTTTCTAATGTGTCAAAATTATATCCCAAAAAAGTGTAGTAAGATTTAGGTATAATATGGTCACATTCGAGCCAATTTGCAATTTTCTTATTGTGCCTTTTCTTTTTATTCAATTTTAACCCACAAATTTGGCAGGTGTAATCGTCTCTTTTCAAAATGTTATTCCGAACATTGAGCCAATAAAAATTCTTATTATACCATCTCGTAAATTCGACGCTACATTTTCTCGAACAATATTTTCTAAAAGGTTTACATACCAAGTTCCTACAATCATTATTTCTGCACTTTTGTTTACCTTCTTTATCTAGCCTATCAAATTCATTTATGTATACTATTAATCTTAGGATTTTTTTGGAATCCTCTTCTTTGAACATGGCCAAGGGAACATTTTTCTCTTTTTCTTTATCTAATATGCGATCTTTGGTGGGTAATGAACGCATGGAGGTAACTACTCTGCCACTGAGTTTCTGTGACTTTTTAGACTTTGATTTTCTTTTTCTCTTTTTTACTATCATCTAGATCAATCCTTTTTCAGTATCAAGAACCAAGCATTTATCTACCAAAACCTTGATAATGATTAGCAGGTCTAGGGCCAAAGCCATATCGATCTATGAGTGGTAGGGGTAGTAGTAGTAGTAACAATAGAAGAAGTAGGAGAAGAAAGAGTGGTGGTATTGTTAGAGTCGATAGAAAATTCATACAATCCCATTTGGTTTTTGAGAAATGCTAATTCATTATTTTTTTCATCAGCAGGAGAGAAAAATATCACACCTGTGTAATGATCTTTGTTACCCGATTTGTTTGCAATTTGATCGATTGCCTCCCATTTAATAATACCTCCGTTCGCTGTTAGGAAAATACCAGAGCCTTTGGCGTTATTCGGGCTAGGTTCGGCTTTAAGGCCTGTGCTTTGAGGTTTGAATTCAGAATAAGATCCATTGATGTGGGAATCTTCGATATAATATCCCATATTGTACGTTACCAATGAAGCATTTACTACGCCTCTTTCAACAAAAAATTGAACTTCTTTATAAGTTGCATTTGATTTCTCAATCGGGATTTTATCTAGCATCAGAGTAGTATTTGATAAATAGAATGGATTTGAAAAAATTAATGAGGTTGAATTGTTATTTTTGGCTGTTCCGGGCAAATTATTATTTTCAAGATAACTTTGAGATTCGCTGTAAAATGCCTCATTAAGCGCTTGAACATTAGCAGGTTCAACTGATTGGAAGGCAAATAGGATGAAATAGATGATTAGAAAAGATGATGTGATGTAGGCACTGCAAGAAATTTTCATAGGTTTCATAGGTTTGAGATCATTATGTTGATTTTAGGAACTGTTTAATAAATTTTAAAGTTACTATAAACATTTAAAAATACGATAGAAAAATGAATATTTATTTAATTTGAACAACATAAGTCGTGTTGGCTTTCCGAGCAAATCACTATTTGTAGTTACTTTTATGATTCTAAGTTTAACCTTTTCTATAATGATTATAGGTGTCTATCTTTCGTCAATTCATCAGGGCTATTCTTGCAAGACATGGCCTCTATGTCCTAATGGCTTTGGCTTTCCCCCCCAGCAATACTTTTATGAACACTTTCATCGGTTTTTGGGACTAATCTTGGCCCTGTCACTATTTTCATTTACTGGATTTTCACTCGTCAAGGTTAGAAACAGGAATTTAAGCATAAAACTTTCTATGGCATCGACACTGCTTGCTACACAAATAATTCTCGGATGGGCAGTGATTGCAACCAAATTGCAACCTATTATTGTGGCAAGTCATCTTTCCACTGGAATCGCATTATTTGGAATATTGGTACTTACTTTGATCTCGTTGAAGCATGAGATGAAATCATAGAATTTTAGTTTAGGATCATAAAACCACTAAAAGTAATTAGCATAAAAAAATATAGTGTATTTTAAATTTTGGTAAGTTTAAAGAGGTTTAGCATATTTATCTCCATTCCAAACCTATCCTCACTCTTTTTCATGTACTTGTAAATTTTGAGTAATTCAACAAAATCCTTTAGAATGTTAAAATTTTGAGAGATCCGCTTTTTTATAAAGTTATACACACTTGTATAAATTTTGAAGGTTGATAAAACTTGCGAAAAATATCTCTCTTTGTCGTATAAATTGTCTACGAAAAGTTGAGCACAAATGGTAGATGGGATGATACCCTCTCCTAAAAGTGCATACACTGTTCCTATCGATTCTCCCACCCCTACAGTTTTATTTCCATCACTAAATGGAAGGCATTTTGAAGGAGGTGTAATTCTAACGGGTCGACCTACTTTTTTAATAACTTCGCATGGATATTTTTTCATAAATGAATCCATAAAAATATGAGTTTGTTTTCTTCTAAAGTCTCCTGATCCTATATGTGCATACCCGTTGCCCAAGGGAAAGTACCAAAAGTAACCTGAAAGCAATGGAAAAGCCTTTAAATAAAAATCATCAAACGGTACCTGTTCATACTTTACCTTGTATTGAATACACGGTATCCATAATTCATCTCGTAACTTGGGTAAATAATGTCTGTGAAACCCAGTGGAATCAATAATCAGGTCAAAATCTTGTTCGAGATTTTTCTTGTTTGGTACTTTTTCAAATATAATATCTGTTCCACTAATCATATCCTGGATTAGTTTTAATTTATCATAGCTTATCATACCTTTTAAATTAATGTCAATTGTATTGCCTGAGTTTATCCCATCCCCTATATCGACCCTCATTTTTTTTCCATCGTGTAAAACATAGTTGTCAAAGTTTAGACCACATATTTTGGCATAATCTCTCATTGCATTATCACAAGTGGCCCAAGCACAGACAGCATCATGCTCCTTTTCGGGCATTCTTTCAAAACCTTGGACATGAACATCGTGCAGATCACTAAGTTGATTCATCAAGTACGCACCTGCGACTCCTATCCCAACTACAGCAATCTTCATAATATCAGAACATACCGTTAATGTCAAATAAATTGATTTCACTAGCCGGAAGACTAATGGATATGATTAAAAAGAAGATCTCAGGTACGTAATGTATTAGATGGTTGCAAATAAGGCCCCTAGACCAAAAAAAAGGAAAATGCCGGGTCCATTAAGGACTGGCATCGCGTTAATAATCCTTGGTGCAATTCTTGTGGGATTTGGAAGTCTGCTTGGCAGAGAAGCAATGTCTATGTATGGTTTCATAGTTGTCGTCGGGGGATTCTTCTTGTATTTTGTGTCTTATTACTATCTGGATAGACTACAGAAACGCAATATTAGTAAGCCACGCAAATAGTTATCAGAATCTGATTTGAAAATTAACAGTAGATTTTAAAAACAATGAATGCTAGTTATTTGTCATCTAGAAAAATAATGGATGACATTTTATTCAAAAGATTTTATAGTAAAAACATGGGGATTTCATTTTTTTACAATTCCTCCCTCTTACCCCAGGATGAATCCTCAAGTGATGATGCAAACTATAGCCTTAATTTAAGAAACAATGATTTGCAATTTAATCTAATCAAATTGTCAAATGAAGCAAACGTTGGGTTGAGAATTTTTGGTTTAGAAAAAGGGTTGAAATCATCACTCGGCGATATTGAAATTTTGATCGAGGATGTGAAAATCCAATCGCATGAGATAAATGATAATAAAACCGCATACACAACTAGTATTTATCCCTCTGAATCTGGAAATATAAAAATAAAACGCTTCCTTGTATCTCATGATGGCCAAGGATATCTTTTAGCATTTCAAAATAAAGTCGAACAATTCGAATCTGAAGAAAGCCAAGATACATTTGATACCATTCTTGATACTTTCAAATTCTTAAAGTGACTAGTAGAATGCGAAAATGAATGGGGTGATCCGGTATCACATTTTTCAAAGAAACAGTATGATTTTATTTAAGGTCATAACTTATTCTGAAGATATATTAATATGCTAGGATACTATCGCAAAATTGGTAATATGATCTAAATAAACAGGCTGTTCGCTCGAATACTACCTCTAATTGGTTTAACAAATATATAGTTTAGAACAAAAGATACTGACCATTTCTGTCAGAATGAAGCACATACAACAAATACAAATGAAATTCTTTGTTACTAAATGAAAATTTCAAAAATGTTTTGTATAATGACTTTACGCGGTAATTACACCCGCAAGTAATACTGCATGAAAATAGAAATCTGAGAGATTAACAGATCGGATTAGTCACACAATAAAACAAGTGGAGATCAGGAATTATACGCATTTAAAATAGACTAGAGGACTCTATGATATAAGGTTCGGATTCCTAACCTACCTTTGACTTGATTATTCAAGATATATTGCTGGTTTAAAAGGTCTAGAGAACCTTGCTTTATTTTTAGGATCATACATTTTGGAGTCATCTTCGTAATATATTTTGATACAAGTTTCTTCAATGCCAAATTCAGAGGATAATAATCTGGTTCCATCCTTCAATGCGCTGTATTCGTCAAACAAACCTATATTTACCCTTCTTTCTTGTTCTGCAGGAGACAATGAAAGTATGTCCTCATTAATTTTTTTTATGAAATCTGTATTTCTTTTCACTAGATTCTTATGTTCAGCAGATAATGAAATATCCGAAAGCAATGATTTCATAACCAGCCCAAAATTCTTAGTCTTTGTGTTTGTCACCAAATTTAAGACTTTATCATACAAGAATTTCTTATCATTTGATGATAAATATATATGAATATTTTTTACTTGTGTATTTTTTGTCACCTTCACAATTTTGTGCAAATCATCAAGGATATTTGAAATCTCGTGTTCGTTTTCATCAGTAACCGGATTAACAAACTCACTTTTTATGGTGGGCCAATCACCTTGAAAAATAGATCCTTTTTTTGGTTCTAATAATTCCCACAACTCCTCTGCAAGAAATGGACAAAAAGGAGCCAACATTTTGACTCTTGCTCTAAAAAAGTATGAAATGACAAAAAGATCTGCATTATTCTTGGTAATATGATTAGATCTGGATTCCTTTCTTTTCTTGTACCATTCAAAATCCTTATCCATTAAATATAGCACGTTATTTAGGGCATCTCTTATTCGCATTTCGTCAAATGAATTAGTAATCTCTTTGATGGTAGAGTTTACACGCTGGAGTAACCACTTATCCTCCCATCCTAACTCGCTTAAAAGGCCAGGAAAGTCATCGTCTGAAACTTTGAGATTTGTAGCAGTCTTTTGTTTTGATTCAAAGTCTTTACCAAATTCATAAATTTCATTTAATCTCGAATGTATCCCCTTCAGAGTTGAAATAGAAAAATCAACATCTTGTAATAATTCTCCCAAAACCAACATGGCCACCCGTATGGAATCTGCGTTAAACTGCTTTATGGTACTTCTCAAGGGTATTATATTACCCATGGACTTTGACATTTTCTTCCCGTCCATTAGAACCGACCCATTGACTACTATCTGCTTGGGCCACAAAGATGTTGGAAATATTATTGAGTGATTAAAGATAAAAAATGAAAGGTGATTTGGGACTAAATCTCTCCCCGAATGTCTTGAATCTAAAGGGTAATAATACTTGAATTCTTTACGAATTTGTTTAGATTGAAGTAAGAACTCGGTTAACAACGATTTATCCATATTCGAATCAATCTGGATGGAAGTCAAATCGTCTGAAAAGTTATCATTTTCGTCTAGTGCAAGGAAATAACCAGACTTTACATTCAATAGAACATAATCAAAAAAAGTATTATCGATAAAATTGGAATATTTTTCCAAATTATGCAAATTAACGTATTTAGAAATAATATAGTAAACCATGTAAATAACAGAATCAGACAAACTCTCGACTATCCAATCTTTATCCCATGGCATTGGTGTACCTAGCCCGGTTTTTCTCGCACATGCTCTAACCTTAAGCCAATCAAATACGTTATTGAATTCTTTAACTATTTCTTTGGGTATTATTTCCATTTTGTTTAAACATTCAAGAGCTAAGGCTTTCCATTCAGGATTACCATAATTCAGAAACCATTGGTTATTCAATAATTTGACATAACATAATGTCCCACATCTACAATAAACTGGTTTGTTAGTCATTTCAAAAAACGGAACAGATTCTTGTAAAGCATTTAAACGTTCCTTGACTAGGTCTTTAGCTTTTGAAACAGACATTCCTGAATATTCAAAAGTTCTTTCGTTCATTTTCCCACTATAAAATTCTAATGAGTATAATTCAGATGTCGCCTTCTCCAAATTAGGATCATTTTGGTCGGTTATACTATATTTTTCTAGAAAAACCATAGAAGGAATCGGTTCGTTACCTAAATTATTGTTGCCTGTTGCTTTAACAGAGTGAGGTGTCGCATCAGTAACCGTTTCATTATCAACGTTAGCTGGTAATTGGTCATATTGTTCTTGAATTTTAGATTCTATTATTACTATGGGATCCAAGTAGACCGAACTCACTTGGGCAGGGTGATCTGACGATAGTTTTTTAAAATCCAAAAGGGCTTGCATATCAAATGGAGCGTGACCAGGAACCGACATTACGAGTCCACTGCCTTCGTCTAGGGTAACAAATGTTGCAGGCAAGATTGGTATAAATTGCTTAGTCAGCGGGGATACGACCATAGCGCCTATCAATTCTTTGCCCAAAAGCGTCTTAGTTAACTTTATTGAATAATTAAGATATTCTAATTTCTTTGCAGCGGTCCTGCTTAAGATCCAATTTTCAGTTTCATTTACTAGTACGACAATATACTCTTCATCGGGATTTATCCAAAGATTAGTCACCCCGAAAATAGTTTCGGGCCTTAGTGTAGCAACAGGTATGATTATGTTCTCATTTTTAAGCTTGAATTTGATCAAGGAATACTCTGTGAATGATGGCTCAATGTCACCCAAAGTGTCATGCTGACTAACTGGGTTTGAGTCATTAGGACACCAGCCTACTGGGTGAGACCCTTGTTCGATCACTCCGAGTTTTTTGAGAGTTTCAAATTGCCAAGATATTAGGTTCTTATATACCGGATCAATGGTTGTAAATTCGCGTCTCCAATCAATCGAATACCCCATCTCCTGCATTCCAGCTTTTATCTCATTATGGAAATATTTGGCTATATGAAGAGGGTCTCTAAAAGTGAGTATATCATT
>JAKDMR010000090.1 GCA_030452275.1 Candidatus Nitrosocosmicus sp.
TGGTGGAGGAATACCTAGAGTCATCAGAGATTAGAAAAATATAAAAATTTGAATTTATTTCTTGCAATCTTCCATTTAATGATCTAAATTAAAAACTATATATTTCTCCTTTAATTCTGAACCTACGGTGCTTCTGGTGAAGCTCCTTGACTTACGTCGATTGTATTAATAATTTCGCAGCTTTGTAATTCGTTGTTAGATATCGTTCCTTTTGATTCTTGAAATGTGTCTACTTGGTTAAATTGAGATGAACAATCACCATTAGAATCTGTTGAAATAGTTACAATCGCTGTTTCTCCTAGTTGATTTTCAATATCCATGGTATCAAACAGTGATTCTGAAACTGTATAATTTCCCGGGTCCATAGAAATATATGTCCCATTAGCCGATCCTTGAAAACTAGTCATATTTGGATTATTGCCTGTTACTATCAAATCAAACTGATTTGGATCAACATTTTCCAGCACAAATTGACAAACAGAATCATCACTTGGAATACCTAATGAGGAATCACAACGTACAATTTTAGTTACTATGATAGTAGCTTGTTGTTCTTGAGTTGTGTTTGCTACTACTGGTTCCTTCTTAGTCTCAACCGTTGAGTTACTTTGAGCATATGTCTCCCAACTGACTTGGGGATAACCTCCTATTGAAACCGCATTCAAAATAAAAATGATCGCAGCTGATATACCTAATAATTTAATCAATTATTTAGTATGCACAAAGGGGGTTAATTAATATTTAAAAAAAGCATTGTCTCAATTCGTCTATCAATCTTCTTGTAATATCTCTATTGCGAAAATAATTGAAGTATGGTACTAGTAGATACCATATACCATGAACAGAATATTAGTAAGATTCTTTAAACTTTCAAACCTAAAGTTGAGTAATTATTTTTAATTAAAATGGTAACTTCTATACATTTTATTTTAAATAGGAGGCACCTGAGTTTTGAGAAAAATTTTTAATAGTGCTATAGAAATCTATTAGCGTGATCTCGTTAATCTTCCAGCCAACCTCTCATTTAGAAAGAATACCTTTCATTACCTAGGTTGGAAACTATTTGCTTAAATTGAGTGAAGAAATAGATAAATTTGCCTCGACGATGAAAATCATTGAGCTTGTGCATGCAAGAGGTCATTCTGATCTCCAATTGGCATACAATTTACGCTTACGCGATGAGCAAGTATAAAATTTTTATGAAATCAATCTCTGAATGATGTTATCTGGCCGCACATTATATTGATAAACAGCAAATACAAAACAAAGCAAGGCTACGTTAGAAATGTTTCAGTGAGTTATCTAATTGTTTGTCCGTTTGTTAGTTAAGCATCTAATTTGTTTCACCAATTGTAACAATTTTGTGACTGTCGGTATTTATATATCGATATAGTAAATTAAATAAAAATGCAAGAATTGAGATTTTCTATAATTATGTTTTGCGCCCTTGGGGTTTTGGGCTTATTGATTGGTTCTCCGGCTATTTCAATTGTAAAAGCAACCATATCTCAGTCACCACCACCACCGCAACAAGATTCAACTGAAATATCTGACGGTATCAAAGATTCCGCACTTGCAAACCTTTCTCAAGCATTACAAGAGGACAAAGAAGATGGTGATCAAAATGGAGGAGAAAATTGGGATAGGGCTATAAATGACTTGGAAGATGAAATGGGATTTCCGGTCGATGAGGATGTCGAAGAAGCACTGATGAATATAACGGAAGTACATTTGAATAATATACCAATCCAATGAGCACTCAGTACACTTCCATCACTTAACGGTAAAAGTTTATTGTTAAAAATACTATTTGGCCGCAAAAAGCATAAATATATTTTTGTTCCAACTAGAGATATTTTTCATAACAGTCTGGCCTCTTCGAGAACTATTAAACAAAACCTTTTCAGATTTAATTGTCTTTTAAAAATCCAATTGTTCTATATCTATCATTGTTTGAATTTGATCATACGATCGTAATACAATCTTATGGACAAATGTTCTCTCAAACGATATAAAATCGATTTGCTAAACTAGTTGTGACTAAGAAATAGAATGACTAAAATACCATCATCTATAGAACTACAATATATACAAACTACTTGTATAGATTTGTTACTTTGTATGAGTCACTAGTGTACACAAGTAACCACAAATTATAGTTGTGTCATTATAATTAAAATCACAATGATTTGAATTCCTGATATTTCAAGCATGTTCAAAATATGGCCATACAAGCGTTATTTCCCCAATTAAAACTAACAGAAAGCTCCAATCTAGCAGTTGATACACTACTTCATTATTCTAAATTTTATAAGTATGTCTTGATAGACTGTATCTGAAAAATATTATATACAAAAGAATAATGGTTAATTTATTGAAGTTTTGATATTTAATTCTTGAAATCCGATTGATCTACTCTGATAAAAAACCTAAAGCTGTTTTTTTACTCGGTCGGTGTCATAGTACTTTGAATTACATTTGCTTTTCAAATTATATGCATAAAAAGGAATTTAATTCCATTATTGGAAATGTTGTCCAAAATTAAAAAAATATTCGAAAGAGTTATATACATTAATTGTGTATTATTGGCAATGTCAAACAATATCAATGTATTGGATGATACAAAACATGTCATTATAGCCGATAAACCCTCAATTGACGTAGTAAGAGGGCTACCTTCATGGTCTTTGGAGATTGCTTTAACAAAATTCTCAAAATTATCATTTTTAATCAGGGTAGATAGTAAATGAACTGTACTGGTTTTGATTCTCCAGTTTACTATCGAAGTATGAATCAACTAGATCAAAACACGTTAGATAACTCCAATGATCCCAACTCTAATATCGAACAAGTTACTTTTATTAATTGTGCTCACAAGTATTGTATGTGTTTTGTTGATATTGTTGATTCTACAAAAAATACTTGTGACATCAATGGATCCGACAAGATACAAGGTTATTATTCCATTTTTCTCAATACAATGTCGTCAATAATTAAGAAGCACAATGGAAGAGTGATTAAGAATTCTGGAGATGGTTTGTTGTACTATTTTCCTAAAACTGTGGACTCTAAGAACGAGTTGGCTTTTCAGGATGTATTAGATTGCGGTTTAGCAATGATCGAGGCAAACAACTCTATTAACCAGAACTTTACCCAAAAAGGACTGTCGTCTGTACGTTATAGGATAAGTGCAAATTATGGGAAGGTTGAATTAGCTATCTCAGTAAATTCTTACAATGTAGATCTTTTTGGACCGCCTGTCAATATATGTTCCAAAATAAATCATTTGGCATCATCAAATGAAATGATTGTAAATAATGATTTGTTTGAAGTTCTAAAAAGGACTTCCTTTTACCAAGAATATTCTTTCAAAGTCTTAGAGAAGAATTTTGATGAAGATGTAAAATCACACTATGTTGCATATTCGGTTCATCCAATCGATGACGCCAGTATTAGAAAAGAGATCGAAGAAAAAAGGAAAAGAATATTTATTGAACGTCAGCAAAATCACAGAAATTTAAACAATTCGTCATTTAATATCCTATTAATTGATGATGACGAAGATATCCTATTTGCATTTAATTCAATAATTTCGAGTGAAGGGTATAACGTTACATCTTTCTCAAGTTCATCAAATGCCTTGAGTCATTTTTCAAATAAGAATCCCTACTTTTATCATCTAGTGATCATGGACATACGTATGCCCGAGTTAAATGGCATCAAGCTATATTCTCATCTTAAGGTTTTGAATCCTGATGTAAAAGTACTTTTCTTGTCTGCCCTAAATGCACTTGATGAGGTTCTTAGTATATTTCCAGAAATCAAGTATCGTGAAATCATTCGTAAGCCTATCGAACCCGATGCACTCCTTTCTATCATTAAATCCATCCTGTGTCGGTGACTAATTCTGTGACTAATTTATGGAGCTACATGAAGTATCTGCTGAGGAATAGAATTAATCAATATGGTTTGTCTAATACATTCCCCTCATCGAAATTAACCATTTTCGTACAAATTTCTGTGGAAGACTTGACCAGACCTTTCAAATCTACCTTATGGTCATTTCAATTATTAAAAATCGATAATACCGCAAGAGTAGCTGGGGTTTCTTTTGTTTAATCAATATTCAAGTAACCATATCCAAAAGTCTTTGAGGCTCTTGGATTTATTTTCTAATAAAATATTTATAAAATATACTCTTATTCCTACCATACCCCTCTTAATATTTGCAGTTATTGCAGTCGATCCTTACCTGTGGGTTGGCTCGGAAATTCATCACTTTTACATAGAGTTGTTCGCTGTAATTTTCTCTGGGGTCATAGCGTTCTACTACATCTTACACGCTAGAAACTTGAATGATAAGTTTAGTTTGTTTATTGGTATTGGTTTTTCTGTAAGTGCCTCAATCGATTTACTTCATGTGGCGGTATCATATAGTTTAATGGAGAACGCAGATTTTCTGAAATACTTTATTCCACAAACATGGTTTGCAGGTAGAATTTTTCTTAGCAGTATGCTTTTAGTTGCAATTGCAAAATATTCCTCTCTATTTCCAGAAGAATTGGAATTATCCAAAATAGATCAATCTGATAACCAAAAGAACCAAATTATGCGTACATCGCATCCGTTAAATCTCAATCAAAAAAAATTGGATGAAAAGCTTCAAAAAAATCTTATAATATATCTTATTTTCCTAGGCATCGTCGCAGGAATCATCGCAATAGTCTCTTTTTTCTTTGTCTTTCCGGTAAGTGTTTTGGACGATTATTCTTTACATAGACCATACGAAATTCCTCCTTTGATTTTATTTACCATAGCCCTAATTTTCTTTTATAAGAAACGACTTTACTTGAAAAAAGATGTTATTTATAAGGGGATACTAATTTACTTATTAGTAGATATTTTTTCACAAATTATTATGTCTTACTCTATCCAATCATTTGACACGGCTCACAATCTAGCACACGTACTTAAGGATGTAGGATACTTCGTCAATATTATCGCCTTGGCCATATCTGGAATAAGATATACAATTAATCTCAAGGAGAGGAATGAGTTGATACAAAATCAGTATGAAAAGATCAAAGAATCAGAAAAAATAAAGGATGAATTTATTAATATTGCGGCTCATGAATTAAGGACACCAATTCAGCCAATACTTGCACTTTCTATCTTTTTAGCTAATAAAAAGGGAGCAATAGAAGAATACAAGGACCACATTGAAATAATCATGAAGAATTCGAAAAGACTGCAGAAACTTTCTGAAGAAATTCTGGATGCCGCAAGAATTGAAAGCCGCTCCTTAGACCTGAATTTGGAAAGATTTGATTTGTTAGGTTTGGTGACTACCATGATAAGTGATTATTCTAATCAAGCCGATGGGAATAACATCAGCGTACTATTCGTAAATGAAGGTAAAGATGTCGAATCGGATATGCAGGGTAAGAAACAAGAAATTGTAAAGCTATATGTCTATGCGGATAAAGATCGAATTATTCAAGTATTATCAAATATCTTAATTAATTCCATAAAGTTTACTAAGAAGGGTAATATTACTATAGTTGTCAAAAGGACTTTCAATAGAGTGTTTGTCAAGATCAGTGACTCTGGTCCAGGAATCGATAAGGAGATACTGCCTAGATTATTTGATAAATTCATTACTGGTTCTCCCTCAGGGACTGGACTTGGACTCTATATTTGTAAAAATATTATAGAAGCTCATGGAGGAAATATATGGGCCAAAAATAATGATGAGAACAAGGGAGCTACATTTACATTTACATTACCAATCGTTACTCAAAAATTAGTGCAATTGGATAACTGCTAATTATTCAATTTCGGATAATTTTCATTTCAAAACAAAAGTTTCAGATGGGTATACGATGGAGTGATATCGAGAGCAAGATGTCTAGTGTATTTATATCGTTACCTGTACAGTGAACCAATAACCTTTGAATAAATAAAAGTTATTGAATTGATTTCCAATAAATCGTATTCAAATTTCCACACATTTTACATTCAATACTTGTCGGAATCGTATTTCTGTCAGGGTATTTTGTTGACTTTTTATGATCCGCGTCGGGGGGTGTAACATCGTACGATTCTCCACATTTTGGACACGCAAACACTGTCATAGTATTAGTTATCCTCTATCATATGTAAACATTAAGTCCGGATGACTCTTCATCCAATTTATTACTATATATCGATTAACAAGGCTCTGTTCACTTTACCATGTTTAATTCACTGTTATAATAGTCCGCAAACAGATTCAGCCAATTTCGTACAAGCTTTAGTTTACAGTTCTTTTTTCGACATGGAAAATCGTCATCGAAACTTTCTGTTCTATCCTTGATATACTGCATGGTTCTCTCAATCAGACTTTTCTCATACGGAGAATGTATATGGTGTTTCAGTTTCAAGAACCTACAAGCCATTGGGTACCAGGTTCTACCGTCAGACGATACGGGATGCTTTCCGTGAACCTCGACTAAACCTGAGATACCTTTCGGAGACAAACATGTTTATCTCTTTTGATTTATTAGCTAAAAAAGTGCGAGAATTTCCCTGTTTTTTTTTGGTTCTATGGTAATCATAACCAAATATGTTCTGACCCTACCTTGATTAGTGTCTCATCAACAATGAATTCCAGGATCTTCCTTTTCCTTGAGGATCTTTTCTTTGGATGGTACTTTTGAACCCAGTTCCAGATAGAGACATGGTTTCTCCTAATAAAACATGAAAGCCTTTCTGAAACCCGCATTAATGATAACCATGAAAAGTACAAATACAGACCATAGAATACATACTTTGAAGATGTTCAGTTTCTGTTACTCACATAAGGGATAGGACATCTTCAAGCTATAGATTTATCGTTAAGTGAACAGAGCCTGAATGGATATGGATTTAATATTTCTACTTAGGTATATAACAAAAAAGTATTAACTCTAACTCAAAAACCAAATCGTTTTGCCTATGAAATAATAACAATAAAAGTCGGTATTAACTATGCTAAAAAAAGATTGTTAGTGATCCTATAATTATCTAGGCGCCTTCGTTTGATTCATCCCATATCAAATTATTAGCATTATTTTGTATTTGAGTCAATTCATTGTATGCTTGATTTAGTAAATTCACTGCTTCTGTGGTATTGTTATTGCTAATCGCATCCTGAGTTTCATTGATCAATACCAGGGTAGCTTCTATTGAATCATCTAACTGGAAGAAAGTATCACTTGACTCACTTGTAGTATTTCCAATATTCAACTCATTTGGTTGAGCTATCGCTAGGTTATGATTATTCCCTAGAAAAAATGATGCTCCAACTGCTGCAACTATTAAAAATACAAAGGGCAATTTTGAATTCGTGATGTGTATCATATGATTTTGAATATCTTGATCATGAGATCTTTTATATTTTCTCATGATTTATTGATAGAGTTATCCTTAATAACCAATTATAAACTTGCACATATGCGCTAGATTAATACGGT
>JAKDMR010000620.1 GCA_030452275.1 Candidatus Nitrosocosmicus sp.
CAAAATGATAAGGATAAAGATACAAATCTTACAATAGACAACGAAAAAACACACATTATTTCTAATATTAGTGAGGTTGAGAGGTATTATTCTGAGAATAAGAATTCGGTCATGTTAAGATTTGCTGATGAAGATACAACTAATTTAACAGAAGAAGAAAAAGACGAATATAAGAAAACTGAAGAAATAGTTGACAAGTACTATTCGAAATTAGATTTTGATGAAAATGGTAATACCAAAAATATCCTTGATGTCACTAAATCACTTTTGTCGGAAGAATGTTTTCAAGTAGTCGAAATTAACAATGATTTACAAGATTTTCAAGTAAATAATATAAAAAATTCAGATAATAGTCTTGAATCATCAAATAAATTATTCTTTGAAGAAGAAAAGAATAAATTACTATATTCTTGCTACTACTGTGATTATACTGCAGACCTAAAAATCGACTATGAAAAACACATTGTTCTAAAGCAGTCTGGAAGATTAGCTTATCCTGATATGCTCAGTATAGAAAAGGAAGGGTTAGTACCTCAGGGAAAACCTTGGGAGGTAGACTAGAGGGATTAGAAAAATGTCTAGAAAAGGTTCAAAAAATTTCTCTGAAGGTGAGAAGAAGGTATTGATCTCGGTCATCAATGACTATGAAGTTTGTGATCTTTCAGACAAAAAGATGATTGAAATCCTATCTCAGAAACTGGGTAGAGGTATAAAGGAAACCTCGTATTATGCGCTTAAGAGCAAAACTAAAAAAAACAAACTAACTCCAGAAGAATGGCTGGACAACTTTTGTAGATTTGGAGGGATAGCCGAATTCTATGAACGAAGATTTCAAGAATTGCTGTATGTTCAAAGAGAGCTAATAAAGTTATACGCTGATGAAGCTAATAAGAAGGATACGGTCACAAAGCAAAATAGAACATTAATGGCAAAATTAGCAAAGACAACCTCTGATAATTCCAAAAATCTATCTGAACTGGGAATAGGAAGTCCAGTCATCACAGCCAAACTGCAATCATTAATCCCCAAAGAAATCTTAAACGGTGACTTGGAATATACGGAAAAATACTTTGAAAAAATGTCTAAAGACGAAAAACTTTTGTGGTCCATAGATTCAGATGAGAATAAAATACTAGAAGATGCTAAAAAGAATGAAGTCAAACTTGACCCATCAAAGGCTCCAACTGCATTATTGCATCCAATAGACAACTTAGAAGAGAAAGACAAAACAACAGAAGTATCAGATCCTGAGGATGATCAGCGTATATTTTAAATCTTGGTTGAATATATCAAAAAAGGTAAGAGATTATTTCTTTATGAGCCATGCCAGAACTGGAAATTTCAAATTCGTTCTTGCATTATTTGGATCTGGTTTGAAAAGAAATCATGATTTCCTTTTTTTAAATCACAATTTCCTGACTTTATCAACAAGTCCAAGTGCATCACACCCAACATCAGTAGTAATGTAGAGCATGTGACCTTCATCTAATGGCATAGTAATTCGTTTTAACTTTTCATACTCTGCTAAAACATACTTTCCTTTCCCAATCTTTGATGACAATTTACTTCTAGTTTTCCAAGCATTGATGGCCAATCGAAGCGATTCCTGGCTTTCTTCTTTGGATAAGAGATTAGTTGCACCAGTCTTATGCTCAGAATAAAGAACTTTTTCATCCTTTGTATCAATTATTGTGACAAAACGTACTGCAGAGTCTAAATTTAGGATGTTCTTACCTATGTTTTCAAATTCCATACAATCAATTTAGGATCTGGTTTTTTATAAACCTTGTATTTTTGTAAAACAAAATAGAACAATAATCATCATTGTACAACAATTTAGACAAGTTTATA
>JAKDMR010000621.1 GCA_030452275.1 Candidatus Nitrosocosmicus sp.
ATAGAGAAACAGGGAGCAAAATGATGAGAGGATAAGGAATTAGGATACAAAGCAGGTTTGGTCTTATGTTTTTACCCAACGTCAAATCAGGATTATCAAACATACACAATTCTTTGATAAATGATGGAAGATTCGCTGCAGCAGTTTGGGCATCTCCTGATAAAGTTCCCTTTATCTCATTACCACTTAAGATATTAATAAAGGAAACAAATAGCCCACCACCCCCACTAAATGCGCCTGGTCCATTTAGTCTATCTGATGAAAAATTACTAAAAGAATATTTTAACAACTCAGGATTTAAAGATGTTACTATAGAAAGAGAGGATATGATCTTCAACTTTAATTCAGCAGAAGAATTTACAAATTTTGTATGTGAAACAGCATCTCCAGTTCAGATGATGTTATCCAATCAAACAGAAGAAAGAAGAAAAGAGATATTGAAAGCAATAACTGAAGCAGCGGAAGATAATTATGTTGATAAAAATGCAAATTCAATCAGTTTTAGCAATGAAGCTATTTGTGTTGTGGGAACTAGATGACCACAAATCACCTACTAGGGGTAATTTAATTGTAAAAAGTTAGTAAAAACAAAATGAAAAGTTAGTGGTCTGGATAGCGTTTTATGATTCAGACTATTCTTTGCAGACACAAGGTATTCCAGGGACCCCGCCTGCTGTTCCACCATTGCATCCTTTTACGACTAATTCATTTGCTTCAACATCTACTGATGAGTCTTTCGGCGTGTTACTGTTTGAGTGTTGACTTTCTAGAACTAACAGACGAATGTTGCTTAGATTATCAAATTCTATGACCTCCTCAGAGAAACAATCTGTATCTGTTTGGGGATTGCATCCAGATTTTTCAGGAGTATTTGGCACATAAGCGAATACACTATTCGAGGGCAATATCGAAACAGACATTAATACGAATGTGATTATCACAAATATTGCCGTATATCCAAGTGTTCTCTTTTTTTGATATAGAGTTATATTTTGTTACGCATATCTCTCATATATCCAAATAATGCAAACAAATGAGAAACTTTCATTTCTGGCATGGCTTATATAGAAACAGTCCCTTACTCTTTTGATAAGTTCAACCAAGGTTTAAAATATACGCTGCTCATCCTCAGGATCCGATACTTTTGTTTTACCTTTCCCTTCCAAGTTGTCTATTGGAGGTAATAATGCAGTTGGTGCTTTTGAAGGATCCAGTTTAATATCTTTTTCATTATTCTCATCGTTTCTACTCTCATCTGGTGCTCCAGACCATAGAATTTTTTTGTTTTTATCTAAATTATTGAAATGATTCTCAACATATGATTGATCTCCTTCCAATAGTTGTTTTGGTATCATTGAAAGTAGCTTGGCTATTGTAGCAGGACCAACTGCAAATTCGGACATTATCTTTGAATTATCGTTGATAGTTTTAGCAAGTTGGTTCATTAACTGTTTATTTTGTTTTTCATCTTTTTCCTTATCTTCTTTCTTGTTGGATTCATTTAGATACAATTTCAAGATATTTTGAACCAATGTTATTTCCTCTAACCGTTCCTTGTAAAAATCTAGCAAACCAAATCTTACAAAATTGTCTAACCATTGTTCTGAGCTTATTTTTCTCTTGTTTGCTTCTTTCTTTAATCGATAGAAAGTAGTATTTCCTATATTCTTGCCTAATTTTTGTGATAACAATTCCATCATTTCTACGTCGGTAAATCTAAACATCAGATAGTCATTAATCATAGAAATGAGAATCTCCTTCTCAGTTTTTGTATAATCCTTATCTCCTTTGTTCCTTGACAATATATTCACTTTAATGAATTTAAAACATATAGCTATTTTTATTC
>JAKDMR010000091.1 GCA_030452275.1 Candidatus Nitrosocosmicus sp.
ACTCAGAACCCCACATATCAAGAAAATCATATGAAAAAAGTATCTCACCACGTCTAACTAATGAGCGGTTATAAGAAGGCCAGTCAATCAAGAACAATAAATAGGATTAATCCCAGCTAAATAGTTTGAGTTAGGCGACAAAGCACAATAAATCCTATTTATCATGTATGTTTACGTCACGTAAATGGTGCTTCTGGAACCACAATTTTATATTATGATCTAGTCAGAATGGCCGGGTTACAAACACTGTCGAAGGAAAAAGCATTAGTACATACCTAAGGTGATCCCTTTACAAATAGTCTAACTTGGGTTACCAAACTTGCATTTAACCTGTAATTGTAATAACTGGTAACCAGTTACTCACCAATAATTTTAACTAGAACCCTTTTCTTTCTATTACCATCAAATTCTCCATAAAAGATTTGTTCCCAAGGGCCAAAGTCTAATTTTCCTTTGGTAATCGCGACAACTACTTCCCTTCCCATGATTTGCCGCTTTAGGTGGGCATCAGCGTTTTCTTCGCCAGTATCATTATGTCTATACTGATTAATAGGTTCATATGGTGCTAATTTTTCTAACCATGCATGAAAATCACGATGTAATCCATCTTCGTCATCGTTGATAAATATGCTAGATGATATATGCATTGAATTAATTAGACACAAACCCTCTTTGATTCCGCTTTGATTTAAGATCTTTTCCACATCGAAGGTTATATTGATAAGCTGGAACCTTGATTTGGTATTGAATGTTAAATATTCAGTACTCGATTTCATTTATTTAGAAACAATTTATCAATATAATAACCTAGTCGTCTTGAATTCTGTTCTTATAAATACAAAGAGATATCATGTTCTAAAATTCAAAAAAGACAAAAAACATTGAAAAAAAGTAAAACCCCAGAGGGGTCTGTATTATATTAGTCGGTGCTGTTTTGGAGAGCTGTTGTAGATGCTAATGGATCAGCATTTTCATCTGCAACCATTGGAACGCCATTAGGTCCACCCAATGGTGATAAACAATCGCCATTTTGTTGGTCATTCAAATTAAGATTGTTACCAGTTAAAGCATTAAATTCTGGTGCCACAGATTGTGCGTCAGAACCACTTGCTTGGTCTTGTGATGGGCCCTGTTCTGCTGAACTACTTGCTTCTTGTCCTAGTGCACTATTGCCAGAACAGAATTCATCTTGCATAATAGTTGCTGATGCATTCGGAATATACATTCCAGCAATTCCTGCTACGAGTAAGGCTGAAACTATTCCTGTTAATATTTTGTTCATCAGGTTGAAAACTCTTCTATCATATTTACCCATTTTTTAACAAAGTTTGGATGAATCAACTTGACCAATCACAGATAGCAATATTAGTATGGCAATCTATTCTAATTTGTTCTTAAACCATAAATGGTAATGCCTTTAAACAATCATTTAACCTGGTTTTTTGTTTTATCTTATTTTTATCCACATACTAAGGATCATGTAATGCCATTAGAATTCTTGAAAATGGTACCGTTTCTCATACGGCCTCTATTCGTATCTTCTCAAAAAGAAAATTTCTCCCTTGAATAATTAGTGTCGGAGTGAAATCATAAGAGCAAAATATGATTAAATTTATAGATTCGTTTGTATCCTTATACTTTAGAATACAATTGGATTCTTCATTGAGAGACCTCCTGATCAAATTAAATATGCTTCTTGATACTGTTCCTAAAAAAGTAATTATACAGAAGCATTATCCACATAACTATAACTATTTATCACCTTGACATAAAACCATGTCCCTTCGTAAATTACTTTTACTACTTTAGAGTTACCTTGTTAAGGTACCCATCTTTTTAACGAGTCTCCAATCAACTATGGTTAGATCATCATTATGAAAATCGTCTAAATATGGTTTTCAGAGAAAAACCCGATATTATTACAGAATTATTTCATAATTTTATATATCACGTAAAGAATATTACAACTGTTGATACCTCTTTATAGTATAATCAATTTTACTCACTGTGGTATACGAATACCTTTACTTATTTTAGTAGGAATAATTACTGTTGATGGGAAAATGGATGGAATTTACAGATCACAGTTACCACCGCTACAAATAAAGTTAAATAATTTATATTTAAAAAGTATTTAGTAAGATTGGAATTATGATTGATTTGAATCTACCAGTTTCTCCCTTTACTATAGAACATCTATCTAAATCCATCAGAACCGGTGAATTGCTGCCTTCAGAATTGACAAGATTGTGCTTGGGCCGAATCAGAAAACTCAATAATGTATTAAATTCTTTCATAACTATTCGAAATGAGGATGAAATTTTCGAATTTGCGGAGCGATGTGATAAACGGCTAAATCAAAATGATCTTTTACACCCTTTGTATGGAATTCCATACTCTATTAAAGATATGATCCACGCAAAGCATCTTAAATTTACTGCGGGCTCGAAATTTTATTCTAATTGCGTTTCTAATACTACGGCTTCAATTGTGAAAATATTGGATAAAAAAGGGGCGATTCTTATAGGTACAAATAATCTGAACGAATTTGCATCCGGAATTACAGGCAAGAATTCTATATACGGAGACTCAAAAAATCCTTGGGATTTATCAAGAATTTCCGGAGGTTCTAGTGGAGGTTCTGCTGTTGCCGTTGCTTCTGGCATGGTTTTATTTTCTTTAGGAACCGATACAGGCGGTTCTGTGAGGGTTCCAGCGTCTCTTTGTGGTTTGGTGGGTATGAAGCCTACTTTTGGCTTGATAAGTACTTTTGGCGTTTTTCCACTATCACCATCGTTAGATCATGTCGGGTGGTTGACAAGGAGTGTATGGGATGCGAATTTAATTTTTAAAAGTCTAGAGGATAAAAACTGCAGGAAGGCAAGAAAAAATGCGATGATTACCCACAAACTTTTGAGAGCATCAAAACTAGTAATAGGAATTCCGAACGGATACTTTCTAAATGTCATAGATTCTCGTATTAAAAAAATGTTTATTGATTTCTTAAGGATTGTTTCACAATCTACACTATTGGTAAAAAATTTTGAGATAGATCATACAAATAACTTTTTCACTAGTTGGAAGAAGGTGAGATTGTATGAGGCTTCAATGATTCATGCAAATAGACTTGAATCAAATACGGGCCAATTTGGGTCTGACATGAATAAAATGCTCATAGAGGGACTTCACATCCCCGTTGATGATTACATCCAGGCCAAAAAACAAATAAAAAAAATTAAGCATAAATTTATGAACCTTTTTAGTAGTGGAATTAGTGCTATTCTGTTACCTACTACTGTAATTCTGGCACCTAAGCTGCGAAAAGTCGACATAGAAATCGATGATCTACAACTTAATGTCAGAAAGGCTTTACTAAGGAACACAGTATTATTTAATAGTATCGGGTTTCCTGCAATTACGATTCCACTGGGATTCGTTACTGAAAAAGCAATTATGCTTCCAGTGGGCCTGCAAATAATTGGTCCCAAGTATGGAGATCGTTTGGTACTGCTAGTGGCAAAAAAGTTAGAAGAACTTGTTGGCTCACATAGTATGTTGAATCCCATAAATAGGAAAGATGTCCAACTTTGATCCTTTATTAATTGTCAAGAAATAGAACAAAGTCTGGTTTGTTAGGGTTTAATTGCATGATTTCTTTTTTCTTGATATTGATGATATCAACGTTGACACAAGATTATTGTACGACGGTTGGCATATAGTGACCGAAATTTACGTTGATGATAATTTATGATTAAAAATTAAAGTACAACAGATTCAATTAGAAGATGATTGATCTAATGGATAAAAAACTACTTTTAGAAGAAATGAATGCAAATCAGGTTAAAAAAGTGGTCAACAACAATTCAATTGCTTTTATTGTTGTTGGCTCGTGTGAAAATCACGGGAATCATTTACCTTTTGGTTCTGACTCTATATTTCCACTAAACCTTGCAAAAATCATAGTAGAAACAATTGGTAACAATAATTCTTCTTCAAATCATAACTGTTTCATATTACCTGTCGTGCCTTACGGAGTCAGTATACATCACAACGATTTTCAAATGACCGTGAGTCTAAAATTTTCCACAATGATTTCTGTAATCGAAGATGTGCTAGATAGTTTGGCAAAAAATGAAATTAAAAAAGTACTTGTAATAAATGGCCATGATGGGAATATTGCGCCAGTTGAAGTAGCTTCTCGAAATATAAAAGACAAGTATCCTGATATGGTTATTGCTTGTCTTGAATCATGGTGGGTACTAGTTGGACAAAAAAACGCAAATATCTTTAATGTGTGGAAGGGGCTGGGCCATGGCGGAGAAGCAGAAACCTCTGCTATGATGGCTATACGACCAGACCTAGTTGACCTAAAGTCTGCACCAGAACAGATTATTCCAAATTTGCCTGGCGATGATATTCGACTTTACTGGAAATTTAGTGAATTGACCAAGACTGGAGCTACTGGTGCTCCCAAAGAAGCATCCGTTCAAAAGGGGCAGGAAATTATAGATATTCTCCAAAGGGTTATTTTAGATTTCATAAATAAGATGAACGCCTGTAGTTGGAGATATGGGGTATCAACAAGTGATTTCAAATAAATTTCTTGTCATGACCTAAGAAACCCTTTTTTTATGAATTTCGATACTAGATTGAATGTGATTCTAATGTCTGACTGCCGACCATCGTTTTGGAAGAAATATGAATTAACCAATCAAAGGGGCAACCAGTTTGTATTTTGATCAGATAGCAAGTATGAGTTGTATAATCTTCACAATGCATGAATTTTTCTAGGATAGTTTCTGTGCCAATTCAGAGACTCTTTTTCCTAGTGCTCGAGCTACCTTGATATCTGCCACTGTAATTTCTTTATTTGACATGAGTCCTACAATTCTACTAGGGCCATAGGGACTACCACACTGAGTTAATTCTGGAACTGCGTAAGGAACACCTACAATTATCATTCCATGGTGAAGCATAGGAAACATCATTGAAATAGCAGTTGTTTCTTGACCACCATGAACCGAAGCTGCTCCAGTAAATACCGCGCCCAGCTTGTCTATAAGCGATCCTTTCATCCACAAATCGCTAGTTCGATCCCAGAGAGCCTTCATAGGTGCAGCCATATTTCCAAACCTGGTGGGTGATCCAAAAATAATCGCATCAAAGTTGGGCATTTCCTTTACCAGATCTTCGACTGCGCTGGTTGGATATCTATTAGTCAGGTCTTCAACAGTTTTTGACCACTCGGGGTTTTGTGAGATTACTTCAGCTGGAACATCGTCTGCAATTCTTCGAAGTGTTACACTTGTATTTGAAATCTCTTTTGCTCCATACGCGATCTCCTCGGCCATCTTAGCAGTGTTTCCATATCTTGAGTAAAAAAGAATAAGAATTTTTGAGATTTTTTCAGACATAATTAACTACTTTTTATTAAAATATATAAATTACATATATAACAAGAAATTTACAATTTCATTTTCTCAACTCCGATGATTGTTAAAAAAAGATCCTGTCTAGACTCCTCTTTATTTAATCGGTTAAAGAAAGTTCATTTTTTGCAGATTGGACTTATTCAATGCTTGATAAAACTTAATATTTGTAATTCATAATACGGAGTCTTATAATTGGGGATTCTGAGTTTCTTAATAGGTTTAGTGGTTTCTACTTTTCTAATTTACGTAGTTACGAAGCTTTTGGGCGAAAAAGAGGGATTTAAAATTGCCTTCTTTGCTGCTCTTTTAGGTTCAATCATGTTTGGTATTGTTTCTTATATATTTGGAAATGGCGTTTTTGCAGCCGCAATAGGGGGTATTATCTGGTTAATATCACTCAAGTGGCTTTATAGCACTGGATGGCTTAAGGCTATTTTGATTGCTGTTGTTATCTGGATAGTAGTATCAATAGTTGGTATCTTTTTACCAACATTCCCAAATCCATTTTAACATCTCCATATTTTCAAATTTTAGAACGTTGACTTATTGTTTCGATAATATTATTCAATTTCATTTGAATCACTTAATCCTTGCAGATAATGTTAAAACAAAGAGATCACTAGATCTCTTGCACAATCAGCAGAAGTTAACCATGTCTTTTAACCATGGTTGATTTCCATAACTAACAGATATTCAATATCCTGTAGTTTGCCAGTCCAGATACTATATCTGAAACCCTCATACTTTCTTGGCTTATTCCTAAACACATTGTTCATTATCCTGTATTTTTTTATCCTAAAGCTGGTATGTTCCAACATCACTACTATATCCTTCTTTTAGAATGATATTTGTTGTATACTGTGCTTCTTCATACGTTAAGATTAGATTTCGTTTCTTCTTAATAGGCAAAGGATGATTTTTGTTCTGGGTAGTCTTTTTGTAATCCTAAGAATCCAAGATCAAACATGCCAACTATGTAATTCCTTTGGTCTATCAGGATGATTCTTTTCGTAGACGTTGTAATCATGCTTTCTTCATACCTCTCTGCTTGTGTTTTGTTTTGTAGATTAGCAGTCCCTTTTGATTTACAGTACAGATTCTTGACCATGGTGTGTTTCTATCTCTTGCCGATATAGTACAGTCTTTTTTTTCCTGTTTTTAGGTCTTGGTATCTGTTGTTCTGCTGTACAATCCACAAAAGCCAGAAAGCGGAAATACTGTTCTACCTCTTCTTTATTGAAACCTTTTGGTTACGTTGTATAGTTTTTGAGGATGACAAGGGGTAAAGGTAAACAACATCATATCAACCATTCAATTTATTGGATGTCTCTGCATATACGTTGTTTTGATTCAAACCAAACAGGAATTCTATCGGGATATAGGTAATGTAAAACATATAGTAAACCAAAACCATGATGACCCTGCCTTTGGGAAAGTTTAAGACGTCTACCTACTCTAACAACACGTTCTCTCTATCTTTTCTATAGATAAAACACGCTTTATTTCATGTTTTACATACTTGACTTTCCTTATATAGAAGTCAAACTGTTTGACTGAAAGACCGGTAAAGGATTTGAAAAGTAATGGTTTTGGATAACCTGTATGTCATACGATAGCAAAGGAGGGACAGGCTTGTCTAAGATAGACGGACATAAAGCTGTTTGGCTAATTATGCAAGATCTGATTAACTCAATTTTAAGATAATTAGGAGCATTTTAATGAAAATAATGAAAACCAGCAAGAATTATGAGAAATCGTGTTAAATACCGGTCAAATGAATTTATAAAACATCAACCTAATTTTTTGATATTATAAAAACCCACACCAAGAACTGAAAAATGCAGTCTTTTGTCTTTTATCTTTTATAACATGATTAACATATTATCCAGAATATAGTCACAATCTGGTGATTGGATTGAATTTTATTATCGGTAATAGGAATTAATTTTGTTTTTTAAGAAAAGTTAACCTGTGTCACTTGCGACACAAACATTTAATTAATTTCCCTTAATATATCTA
>JAKDMR010000622.1 GCA_030452275.1 Candidatus Nitrosocosmicus sp.
TTATTTTTTTTAAAGCACAATCACTACAAAAGGATAAATTAAAATCTATAGTACTCAATAACAAAGTTCATCCCTGTTCTGAAAGATATTCGATAGATATTCTATCGATTTATTTTCACTCTTGTGTATTTCTTTTTGTTCTAAGATACCCATTTTGGTAGTAGAACTTGCTAAATGATATTTTTTCAAAGCCAGCATCACATCATCGATTGTATCAATATCCATCTTCAAATTCTCGTGGTAAAATATTTTCAGCGAGACACCTATATCAAGAGCTTTTTTAAAATGGTTGAAAAAACTGTTATCATCGTAACTCGTATCTATTATCGAATGTGGCTTTCTCAACAATATGTTGGTCCCATCGAATCTATTTGAAGGAACCATACCAATAATCTCTCTATGGTTATGTGCGAAAGAAATGATCTCTTTTATTTCTCTTAGCGTTAGCAGTGGTATATCTATTGGGATCACAATCGAGCTGTCAAATTTGTTTTTTTCTATATAACAATCAGCAATTTTAACAGCATCATTTACTCCGCTGTTGCGACCTTCAAATAATACAACTACCTTTTCTTTTGATTTCTCCGGTATTGGAATAATTTCATTCGTAACCAAAAACAGATTGCTTTCTTCTAACTCAGACATTTTTTCAATCAAATCATTTACCATAAGATGACAGAGCCAGGCCCTTTGTTCTTGACTAAGAAAACCACTCAACCGTGTCTTACTCTTTTCAAATCTTTTTATCGGAATAATTATTGCGGTTCTTGTGTTGCTCAAAAAATAACCCTATACTATTCTTAAAAATTAGAAATTATATATCGTGCCAAGGATGTTTCCTTTTTTAAATTCGTCATAAGTATGTCAGAATAACAAAAGTTTGTTTCAGGATAATCGTTTTTTATTTTTCTTTCAATTTCAGATTCATCAAGTTTATCGAAGATCATTGTATTAGCAATCTCTGAATAAAAGTCAATTAACCCCCTTAAATTAGGAGTGATATTCTTCGCCTTCATATAAATTTCACATGGACCACTGACTGCTTTATTAGAGATAAGGGGAGAAATCATTACAATTTTATTTTTAAACTTCTTCAAAAGGTTTTTCATACCAGGTATGCTTATTATTGGCCCAATGCTGGTGATTGGATTTCCAGGAGCAAATAGGATTAATCTCGATTCTTCAAGCATTTTTTGAGCTTGTAAAGTTACCCTGGCTTTTTCAATGTTATTGTAGATAATGTCATACACCGGCACCGAACCCCTGTATTTTATCCAGTATTCCTGTAAATGAATTCGTTTGTTGCCTTCAGCCACTATATTTGATTCATAATGCGTATCAGAAGCTGGAGCTACGAGTAGTGATAGACCATATTTGTCGGTAAAGAATTTTGTGATTTCAGTTAAACTCCTCCCCTCTTTTAATAACTGTGTTCTTAAAACATGGGTTGTCAAATCTTTATCCCCGAGGTTAAACCATGTTTCAGTGCCAAGATTAGCCATATATTTTAAGAAATTAAAAGAATCTCTTTTGACCCCCCAGCCTTTCTTTTGGTCCAAATTATTACTAAGTCCATAGATGATCGTATCGATATCTGGACAAACATAGAGTCCATAATGCCAAAAATTGTCGGCGACATTTGAAATAATTGCAATATTTTCCGATTCCTTATACATTCCTCTAACTAATTTAACGGAACCTGTTCCCCCAGCTAAAATGGTAATCAACCCTACAGTTCTACTTTTTTTCTTTTTTTTATTCTTTGTTTTTTTCTCTTAGTTATGTTATGATTTTTTTACTTTTAAATTGGATAACATATAAATTTTACTACTAATTATGCAGT
>JAKDMR010000623.1 GCA_030452275.1 Candidatus Nitrosocosmicus sp.
TTTAAGCCCAAACTTATATAACAAACCACAATAATAAATGTTATCTTTTATAGTATAGACCGTCTTTATTCATTTTCCTTTTTATTTCACATTTTGTTTTTCTTATTTATTTTGGACTTAAAACGGTAAACATCCATTCACCTTCTTTGTGAGGTACTTATACAGCCGCTTCTTAGGATATTGGTTCAGTCAGGACCTCGCTCTCATACGGAGCATGTTAACTTTGAACCTGGTCAAGCTATGATTAACATCGGGTGGCTTAAAGATTTTCATGTAGACGGGACCATAGAGTCTAACAAAGCATTTATATACTTTATATTTCTTTTGATGACATGGACGACAATGAACGTGTTGATTCTCCACTACCGGATAAGATGAAGGTTAAAATTAAAGTGACAGATTCTAATGGTGAAAAAGAATTCTATAGTGCAGAGCAGGCTATAGATCGTATGACTTTAATGAAAATATCTGAATCTACAGGAGTGCCTGTTCATAAACCTGAACTGGGATTTGCTCTATGTATAACTAGAATATTCAGTTCTACTACAACTACTACAAGTGGATCTTCAACTATCTACAACTCAGACATTTATGAATTATAGGTTTTAAATAAATATAATACATAATATTTATTCATTAAGAATGTTAATAATTGCGAAAGCAAGATGGATAATAATTTCGAGAGTAGAATTCAAAATCTAGTAAAAAGCTCACTAATCCCTATCAATATACCAAATCAATTCAATTTAAAGTATTTTAATTCTGCATTTAGTAAATTAAAAGGACGCGAGAGTCAATTATACGATATTGCGGAATTATTTCATGAAAATACCAAAATTAGAAAATATTTGGCTCCTGAATTTATCATGTCTGCTAGTTTGTTTGATGAAGATTACATAATAGAAAGTATTTCAAGAATGGAAAGAAAAATTCCAACATTCGCCAATATTCCGTTGCCTAGATCAAAATTAATTAAAAAACCTTTTTCTCATGCTATTAGAAAAAGACGAAGTATCAGAGAATATGAGGCCTCTAAGCCATTGGAATTAAATGAACTATCTACTTTATTGTATCATAGTTACGGAATTTCTGCAGAAATGCGTACAAATTTTAACCAGAATATAATATCAAAAAACCTATTAACTATTCCATCTGGGGGTGGTTTATATCCTTTAGAATTGTATGTAGGCATAGTTAATGGCAATAATATTGATAATGGCTTATATCATTACAATTATCTTAAACATCATTTGGATAAAATTTTAGTAAAAGATTTCCCAAATTGTCTTTTCTCATGTTTTCCAATCCATCCTAATGGAATAAATATGGATACAATCGGTGCAGTTTTTATCATAGTGGGAATATTTTTGAGATCTAAAATGAAATATGGATCCAGATCTTACAGATATGTATTACAGGAATCTGGACATCTAGCTCAGAATTTATGTGTAACAGCAACTGCATTGAATCTGGGATCGATACCTATAGCTGCATTCTTTGACGATGACGTTAACAAAATTTTAAATATTGATGGTGTGGAGGAAGCCGCAGTTTATACTGTATTTACAGGGCATCAAAAAAAAAATCAAGGAAAGACATAATGAAAGCTAGAATTAAGAAAGGATATAATGTGTATATAAAAAATGAAAATGAAATTGAGATTAGATCAGGGTCATGGTTTAGCCCCATCATTACTTTAGTGGACGATAGAAAATTAGGTAAACTAGAATCTATTATAAGTAAATTAGATGGTAATATTGATATAAACGAAATATCTAAGTCAGTTGGTATTGAGTACAGAGATATCATCATAGACTTGGTAAAAGAATTATCACAGAGAG
>JAKDMR010000624.1 GCA_030452275.1 Candidatus Nitrosocosmicus sp.
TTTTAATTATTGGGTTGGCATAATAATAATAATGCTTAATCAAACGACATGTATAGATAAATGGATAAAAAGTAGGTCGGATTAAAAAAAGTATTTATATTACAAATCCTCTTGAGGAATTACTTGAGTTCTATTAATATAGAATCTGAAGTTATAAGCGAGATTCTACTTAAGGCGGCCAGTGAGCCCGAATTCAGGAAACGACTACTAATGAGCCCAAAAAAAATACTTGATTGTTATAGTATTTCAAATGAAGCCAAGCAAGTAATTCAGAAGAGCATTGTTGATTTAACTCAATAAATGAATCTGAAATGTAATGATTTATCACTTTTTTCAAGTCTATGGTAATGTTGTGATACGCTGAAATAATTTCGCTAATCATTCCTTAACAGATACTTTACTGTGTGTAGGTTAAACCTTCTTGTCCTGTAGTATTTGGCTATAGTCGATTTTAAATCGGTAAACAAAGGATAGTACCTTGATACCAACAAGTCATACTTACCTTTCCTTGTCTCCAGCATTCTTCAACAGCATCGAGGTGGGGAGATTCCTTTGTCTATATCTGAAATACCATTAGAATTTCCGAGTAATTTGAATCATTTTGTGATTTACGAAATGATTTCACATTTTCTACAGAATGGCCGCCATGATTATTATCTCTTATGATTATGTCTATGGTATCATTTTAATATGAAAATTTGATAACATCATCAATTAAATTATTTAGGATTTGATTTAATCTTGATTTATAGGCATTAATCAATCTTTTACATACACATTTTTTGTTGAATTTGGTGACGTTCTATCGGGATAGTTATTAGTGTCTATCTGTGGATCAAAGTTCTTCGATTCACTGAAACCACAGCCTATGCATTTGTAGATGATTATTTTTGTCACTTTATAGAGTTTTGAAATATTTAGGATGGTTCCATAAACAATTGCGTTACCGTTATTAAGTCTTAAATAGTCAAAAATCTATATTCTATCTAAATCCAAATTTTATATAATTCACTGATAACGTAGATTCAAACTTGTTTCTTGTGCCTGTCCAGCGTGGGTAAACTCGATCTAAACTAAGATGATATGGTAGTCAATTGCTTATAACTGCTTGACAACTCCAGGAGGAATAACCGCGACTCTATTATGTCATTATGCCTTGTAACATCAAATATTTGGATATGCTCTTTGTTGTTCGATTACAAAATTCTTTATTAGATGTTAGTATGCACGCAGCAGCAGTTTTCAGGTCATAATTGTTGTTCTCTTATATCAGTTATTTCCTTAATATTTTATCACTAATTTCTAGTCTCTTATCATGGATAAATTATTTAATCTTAATGTATGCTCTTGTTTTGTCAAAAATTAATAAATTAAGTATTGCTTATTTATCCTATGTTATACTTATCATTTTACAATGTCTGAAAACCAGAATAATGAAAAGACCGAAAATCGTGGGGAAAAACTTGTTGACGTCACCAACAAGTATAATGAAAATGAAAGACCTCAAGATGAATCTGAGAGTGTTTTAGATGAAACAGTAGATAAGGTAAAAGCAGGAACGAAAGCGGTTATCAATAAGGTTAAGGATACCGACAAAGATCTTGGTACTGAATATAATAAAGAAAAGACGATTTAACTGCCCCTAAGGGAAACAATAAAGATAAGATCAGGATTTCCCAAAGATATCCCTTTTCTTTTGATTTTTGATCTCTAGTTACCAGAGCCATGATCTAGTTGGTCACAATAAATATAGCAACAAACTTTTAAACAGTAAGAAAATAAGAAGCACTAATGTTAACATATAAAAATTTAATATACTTCATAATTATCTAATGAGGT
>JAKDMR010000625.1 GCA_030452275.1 Candidatus Nitrosocosmicus sp.
TTTGTCTTGTTATTAGTTTTGACATTTTTATACTGTGTTCTGTCTTATCACTGAAAATGATATCTTTGGCCCTGTCCATAACTTCAATCATATTTGATGGTAATCTATCTATTTTCTCTGGATAATTCTCAACTATAAAGATGTGTTTATCATTTCTTGGCGACGCATTAATTACTTCTCTAACAGGCGTGTTACTTAGCAAACTTCCATCCCATGCATATACTCCCTCCCTAACTTCTACCCAGGGAAATCCATAAATAGGATACCCCGAACTTGCTAGAAGATGACTAGGATTTATATGCATTTTCGCGTTATCAAACACAAGAGGTTCTGCAGTTAACACATTAACAGCAGTTATAATGAGTCTAATGAAATCATCTGGATTGTTATTACCTATATTCTATGACAATTTATCGTAATCAATGTACTTTTCCAGCGTTTTTTTTAAAGGAGAATGGTCATAAATATATGTCCAATTTCCGGGATTAAAATAATCTTTGTCGTTTATAATATTGCTTGGATTCCAACGTGGAACAAACATTTTCGGGATGCCAAAAAAGGCTGCGTTACTCGAGGCCGAAGGTATTTGTTCATAACCATAGGTTCTTTTCGCTGAATTGTAGATAAAACTAAAGGTATTTGGAATGATCTCATAAGTACTCTCAGATAGTTCATGCCAGAATTCTTCAAGGCTTTTTTCAGGATGATCGCTTTTGCTACCTGCTATTATTGCAGCATTTATTCCACCTATTGACGTACCTGCTACCGTATCTATTTTTATCTTTTCCTCTGCAAGTGCTTTGTAAACTCCACAAGAAAAAGCTCCCAATGAACCACCTCCTTGCAATACTAACACATTTTCAACTTCTCTATTCATAGCATGCTTTGGGCGACTTCTTCGAATCGTAAGGTTCATTATATGATATTAGTCTTCTTTATATATAGTCAATATTGATAAAATAAACTCAATGAAGTTCTAATTACGGTAAATGGATACTATAATAGATCTCTTGCATAATTAGACTAGACAGGTATATTGGCCTTTGACCTATACTATTCTTTCCTTCTTTTGTTATCCTACGATAATCTATCCAGAAAACCATTGCTCTTCAAATCGTTTACCGGTCTTTCAGTCAAGCAGTTTGATGATATCTACTGCCACAAAGAGATAGAAGTAAAATACTCAAAGCATGAGATAAAACGCTTATCCTCCAAAAGAAATAGAGAACGAGATATAGGTGGTGGCAGACATTTCAAACTTGTTGTTAAGGATAGAGTTATCATGGTTTTGGTCTATTACAGGCTATACATCACCTATACCTTGATGGAATTCCTATTTGGTTTGGACCAGAGTAATGTATGCAGGGGCATTCAAAAGATAGAATCATTGATTAGAAAGTGTTTACCTATTCCTCAAAAACTGTACAATGTACCTAAAAGGTTGAAAACGATGGAAGAAATTGAAGTATACTTCCCAGGCTTTATGGCCTTTGTAGATTGTACAGAACAACAGATACCAAGACCTAAGAACAAGAAAAGGAAGAAGATGTTCTACTCCGGTAAGAAGAAGATACATGCTGTCAAGAATCTGTATATCGTAAACGAGCCAGGTCTTATAATCTACAAAACAAAACATAAGCAGATAGGTAAAAAGCACGATTACAAGATCTACAAAAAGAATCATCCTGATATACCCAAGGAAGTAGTGAGTATGTTTGACCTTGGATTCCTTGGAGTACAAAAAGATTTCCCAGAACAAAAATCATGCTTACCTATCAAGAGAAAAAAGAATCAAATTTTAACGGAAGAGGAAGAAGAGTACAACAAAAATCATTCTA
>JAKDMR010000626.1 GCA_030452275.1 Candidatus Nitrosocosmicus sp.
AGAATAAATCTAATAATGTTTTTTATCATGTTATGCAAATCATTCTGGTTGTATTAAAATTGAATTGGGAATTTAAAAATGATGCCCTAAAGATATTTTCAAAAGTTTGATGGACTGCTCTGCATTCTTCAAACTAAATCACCGTATTAGATCTCTTGCGCAATTAAACTAATTTTAAAATTCGTGAATTAACATTAACTTAAATTTACAACAGTCTTGTCTATCCTGATTCCGTAGAGTATGCACAAACTTTTTGACATTATTTTCTAAAAGTGTCAATTACCAGAGATTTTATGATTTTATGATTTTATGATTTTAGGCGCAATCTAAAAAGACTATATGAAAAGCAATATCATGTATAAATCATATTAGAAACTACTAATATTACGAAATTCCAAAATAGACCTGATACTTTAATAAGAGTTCTGACTATCCTTGAAGTTAAAGAGAAGGTCGTTGAAACTAATTAATGAATATCCTTCTTTCAATTGTGGGACCTACTCGGAGAGAAAATGGAAACTAACATATCTTCCTCATTATGTAGTTGATAATCCAGAATAGATTTTATTTGATGAATTATGGAACAGTTAGAAGGATCTTATTCAAAGAATAGATCCTCTGTGATCAAAACCATTGTCTCTGGAGATATATAGAGAAATCGGCAATGAAAGATAGATCGGTTTTCTGGATAGATTTCATAGAAGGATTAACAAAAAAACGAGAGTAATGAAGGATGGATGGAGACAAATAAAGCTGTCTTAAAGGGGAGAGGATGAAAGGATCTGTTCATCATCCATGTTTGACTACCATTACATATGTTGTTTAGAAATGTGTTTATTTAATTCTTCTTCTGTACTCAAATGTTCTTGACAAAGATCGCACTGGATTATGTTTGATATCTCCTCTCTAACAGTAGGCGTGTATCTAGATGGTATAACATATCTAGAAGGGATTATTGGCATTATTGGATTATAGGTAAGGGTAGAATAATACCCGGGAGCATAATATGGATAATTTTTTACGTAATATTTAAAAGGATCAGGCTCTAGCGCTCTTTCATATTTTTTTATTACGTCGCTCTCGCTTACCTTAAGCCATAATACGTTACTATCCCAACCTTCCACCTGGTTAATTGGGATATAATAATAGTGTACATTTACAAAACCTCTTTTTACCACCACAAAATTATTATTAACTGCTTCCATATCGCCAATATCAACATCGTCTTGTGTATGCACTGATTCGTTTACCAAATCTATCAATCTATTTACTTTAGATAATTCTTCAGAAGCCATCAACGTTTTATGTATATTAAAACATATATAGATCTATTATTGCGTGAAAGTTAGCTAAATGCAGGGCCATATTAATTTGAAATTTTCAATGCCCAGATATACAATATCTGGATTGTATGAAATATGTTTCAAAGATCCGAATTAAATGGATCTATTTTTGTATATATTTATTCCATCATAAGAGGAGTTAGGGAGTGTACCCCTCCAAACTGGACAACTTGCCAAGAGATGGTCTGTTACTACTACTCATCTAATTATTACCTCCACTTACAATAGCATAAAACTCCTTCGGTGTCATGTACTTTAGGGATGAATGCGGTCTGTTCCAGTTGTAATCGTGGAAAAACTTGTCGATAACATCTTTGGCTTCTTGGAATGACTGAAAGTCATGCTGCCAGATACAGTCTTCCTTAATTGATTTGTGGAATGCTTCTATGTACGCATTCTGATCAGGTCAATTCTTGCCAGTAACTTCCTGTCTTATTCAATAGACCTCTTGCGTAATTAGCGGTGTCTAGTCACATTTTCTAGCCATCATCAT
>JAKDMR010000627.1 GCA_030452275.1 Candidatus Nitrosocosmicus sp.
TTTAACATAGAATCAGAAATCAAAACAAGATTAAACGGAGTTAAGGATTATGAACCGTTATCTTTATACAAGTTAAGAACTGAAAATGCTAATTTGTATCATTTAATAAAATCACATTAAGACAAAAAGTTGCTTCTCTCTGCTACTGGGTTAGTTTGGTCATGTGACGCTGATATTTAGAATGGTTATCTGTCACACGCCCTAATCTTTTTAGAGGATGAGCCACGTACATAGTGTCAAAGTGAGTTTTTAATTTAATTGGATAAATATCCCCACATTTCTAATAATCCTTAAATCGATATCCTATTGAGCAAAACTAATAATCATGTGATAACTGCAGTATATTTTTAAAATCGAATTTACGTTAGCACTCGTTACATAAGATATTTTACAAAATGCAAGATTAGTTCAATCTAAAAAGATATGATTGTTACAGAAATAATGTAGTAAAAATCTAAGATGATTAGCTAAAAGTCAACCTATTTTCTACTCATAATATAAAGTTCGACCTGTTGACCATCTTCCAATTTGATATTAGTTTAATTGACTACAGAGTTACCGTTAACTGTTGCATTTACTAATTTGTCCTTTGTATCGAGTCCATTCCATATTCTCAAAAAATCTCCAAGAGTATAATCCCTTTCTATAATTGAACCAATGGTAATTCGACCTTTATCATTTGTAGTATACAACGGAGCCATTCCTGGCATTGTAGTTTTTCCTTTTTCATCCATAGGCATACCCGGAACTCCATACTTATCCAAAGAATGATCTTTCCATAAAGATTCGTTTATACCTATTTGACTAGGTATTACAATAGGTTTATTGTCAACTATGATGCTCAAGTTAGAATGAAAATAGACAGCAAAGGATTCACATTTTTTGAGGGTAGACTAGTATTTTGGGGTTTTATAGCTAATTCAATATATACACTTACTATAATAATCACTACCACAATCAAAGCAATAATAAAAATCAGTTGTCTCTTATTCATTCTTGATTATTTATTTAATTATTATTCTGACTCATAGTTCATTGTAATTCTTTCTAATTTGAAACTATAAAAATTAATGCATCATTTGAGCCATTGATTTTGTAATAGATGAATTATTTGACTTCTCTGTTGTGCGACTATTAGCTGTAGTATTGTTGATATTACTAGAATTATCCAGGCCTATTCCGCTAATTAAAGTTCCATACATTTCATTAGAACTTGAAAAGTGACCACCAGTTTTATTGACATCAATCATCAAACCTAGTACTCGTTTACCCATAAGATGGATAGTTATAGGAACCTGTTCATATTCTGTCCCATTATCTGTATAGATATCTGAGACTCCTGTAACTACTATATCATTGCCAGCAAAAATGACGTTAGTGGATGAAAAATTATTTATGATATGGTCATGACTAAGACTTCCATCAGGTCGTATCATTGTAAAATCAGCGTTAAATTTTGCGGTCATATTTGGCGTAACTGCAGTTTTAGTAGAGTTATCAATTTCCAAATTCCATAAACCGCCTTGAATCCACGTTACTGTGCCATCTTCCATCTGATTATTGGCAAAATGTCCTGACGCCATCACAGTTTTTGACTCATTTTGTTCTATAGAGCTATTATTACTACTGTCATCAGAAGTAGGTGAAGAAATATTTGAAGAATTTGAAACCAAGTTTGGAAATTCTTGTGCAAAAACCATTAGCGAAAAAGATTTTTCGTGTGTATAACTTGTGGAAGAGGATATTCCAACTACCGTGACAAATAATATAACTAAAAGAGAGATAACCGATATTTTATTATTTGACTGCGAATAAAACTTATCCATTTATTCATAT
>JAKDMR010000628.1 GCA_030452275.1 Candidatus Nitrosocosmicus sp.
GTGATTATTTCAGAATTATTAATACTTTGTAGAATACAAATAATTATTGAATAATGATAAGGCCACAAAAATAAAGAAACAAGTGTCTATTTCGGGACAAGAAAAAGAAGTTAACGTAAGGAATTATCGTTTGACTGTGAATCTGGCAAATATGTTAAAGGGTCTTGATTATCCTGCAGATAAAGATACCATAGTAAATTCGGTCATAGGAAGAAATACCGATAAAATCATATCTGAGTTATTGGGTCGAATAGAAGACAAGGTATATAATAACGCATCAGAAGTTGTTCATGCAACAGGATTAGTTAAAGAATATCAGTAATGATTAAAGATCGATTGAATTAGTTGCTTTTATAAAATTCCTATCGAACCAGACAAGAAATTTTATTCACTGTACCAACTAAGCAATATCATTTTAGCTTAGGCCAGATTAGTATCTAAAACGTCTATTGGTTAAATAATTTGGTATATACAGCTAGCATAGAAGAAGAGAAAAGAGAACAGATCCCTAACAGTGAGGACCATAAAGCCATCTGGGTGAGGTAATAAATCAACAAAATGTTATATAATGTCAAAGGAAAGAGGATAATGTAGAGCGTTACTCAATTATCAAGATTGGCACAGCTTCTACAGAACATTGATTTCTCATTTCCAAAGAGTAAGATCTTAATTGTCAAGCAAGGAGAAGATTTCAACAATAAGTAGAGAATTCTAACTGCGCTATCTAACCTGGAAGAAAAATCATACAATAGTGCTTCCCACATAACCACTTCGGCAGGTCTGGTGTCCCAGCAGCCGACAACTCATGTTTTTTATTATCATCACTTTTACATATAATAATGTCGAAAACTCGATTCATTCTTTTTATACGTCATCGTGATCTTTTACTATGACAAAAAAATGCTTTGGTTATAGAATAAGGATTATCCTTTTGCTTTTCGGTCAAAAGATAAATGAACATTTGATTAAAATTCAAGCATCAAATCTATGATATTGATTCATAACCAACGAATCCATTTTTCTTTTTCCGCACCAATTGAAGGTATTTTTAATTATTATATTCTTCTATAATTTGTGCTTAATTAAGTAATACATATCAAATTAAGATCTGATCGCAAATATGTAAAAATAAAACAAAACGATATAGCATGCAAAATAGGCACTCAATAGTTAAAAAAGATCATTTAGAAGGTTAATTTATGTATGATGGTTAGATTCTTGGAAATTATTTTCAACAAGACTGCTATCAGTAATTATGCATGTCAATTATGAGGTTTATTTTAGATGATCCTTTATCTTATAGTTAGAAACGAAACTTATGACAATCAATCCATACTCTTAATATACGTTGGAGAAATCTCTCTTACAAATCTGTATTATTATTAATAAACTAAATTTGAAATTTTTTATATAATGATGAACTATCACTAAGAGTCTAAATCAGTCAGGTTAACAAATCCAATATTATTTAGAGTACTTCAGTAACGATAATCCAATAGAAAAAATTGTTATATTCGATCAAGTTGCTTTCTAAAAATCATGAATAATGGAGTGCTGAATATAAAGCGAAGTAAAGTTAAAACAAGTAAAGATGATGAGAAGTTTGAGGTAATAGGGATTCCTGACAGCATATATGGACGAAATAATGATTATTGTGATTACGAAGTGGTAATGAAAATAATCAACGATAACTTTCCCAATAGTATCACTATCAATCCAGAGGGGATAAATGGAGTTACACTAGTTCAACTTTTACATGATACATTTGAAATCTATTCATCAGATACTAGAAAAGTAGAAAGAGGAGGAGAATTTGTTGAAAAGTATACATCATA
>JAKDMR010000092.1 GCA_030452275.1 Candidatus Nitrosocosmicus sp.
ATAAATATAATCAAGACAATATTGTCATATTGATTTTTTTGTCCAGAATGAAATATATCGTGTTGATTGTAGTGTTTTTTACAAGTCTAGTGATTATTAATTTCCCACAAGTATATGGTCAAAATCAAAGCCTAGAACAACATCTAGGTTTGTTTGGTAATGGAAATAATTCATTGTTAAATGACATTTTCAATAAAGTAAAAGATTCTGTGGTTCAAATAAGCACAGAATATCGGCCTCTAGATCCTTCAAATCGGCCCTTTGATTCGACAGGCAATAATCCATTTACAATGAAGTTTGGGTCGGGATTTATTTATGACAAATCAGGCATCATCATAACGAATTACCATGTTGTCAGCTCTGCTACTAACATAATAGTTACATTCAATGATGGTAACAGTTATTCCGCTAAAGTGGTTGGCGTAGATCCTTATGGCGACATATCGATACTGAAACTGGATAATCCAGTTGGTGAAAAATTGATTCCAGTAACGTTATCAAACTCTTCATCCTTAAAAGTTGGCGATCCGGTTCTGGCAATTGGTAACCCATATGGGCTTGACAATACTCTAACATTTGGTATTGTTAGTCAAATCGGTAGATTATTGCCAAACTCAGACTTGGGTTACTCAATTCCAAATGTAATTCAGACTGATGCTGCTATTAATCCAGGAAATTCAGGAGGACCGCTAATAGATCTCGATGGTAAAGTAGTAGGCATGAACACTGCCATATTTTCAAATACAGGAGCTTACACAGGAGTTGGGTTTGCAATTCCTTCCAACGATATCATTAGAATAATCCCTTCCCTAATAGAAACAGGTACATACCAACACCCTTGGTTGGGGATATCAGGATCAAAGTTATCACCCACTCTATCTGAAGTTTTCGGATTGCCCCTCAATTACAAAGGTGTATTAATTGAGGATGTTGTGCCTAATGGACCGGCAGACAAATCAGGTTTGAAAGGAATGTTAATTCAAGGAAACAGATTTGGAGAACAACAAATATTAGATAAAGATATCATAATTGCAATGGATAGCAACCCTATTTCAAGAATTGATGACATAATTTCGTATTTAGACATTAACAAGAAAGTAGGAGACAAGGTAAATTTGACCGTTAACCGTAACGGTCAAATAATAAACCTTGTTGCAAATTTAGAAGCACGGCCAAATTTGCCTCTACAAGAAATTCAATCACAATCTGATCCCAATTATGACGACTCCCAGCCTTATACCCCGTTCCCAAATTTTAAGATGCCACAACTCCCAGAGTTTAAGCTTCCAGATTTGCCCAACTTTAACATCCCGGGTTTATGAGCTAGGAGACAAAGAACTAATACCATGCTAAGCTTGTGCACTAATAATCTTGTCGCGGAACTCAATGATATCAAAAGTGATTTAATTCAAGAAAAAATTTCTTTGCATAAAGCCAAGAATCAAATGAAAGGAATGATATTTTGATTTAGATTTATAAACTTTTATTTCTTTAATTTACAATGAATACATGTCAGTGCAGGAAAAAGCTTCGACTCCTCTTGTCAAAATAAACAATGTAAGTTACAGAAATGACTCTGAAGTTATTTTGGATAATATATCCTTTGAAATAGACAGGGGAGACTTCTTGGGAATTATTGGACCAAATGGTGCAGGTAAAACTACACTTTTTAAATGTCTGCTAGGGTTGAATAAAGAGTATACTGGTAATATAAGATTATTTGATAAAGACATAAGAAATCATGCAAAAGAGATTTACAAAAAAATAGGATACATCCCTCAGTCAAACAGTTTTGATCCCAGGTTTCCTGCTACAGTAAAGGAAATAATACAATTAGGTTCTGTTGGGGGGAAGGCTTTTGATGAACAAAAAGTTAAAGAATTGATAGAATTGACAGGTATAACTGAATATCTTAATAAAAGGATAGGTGATCTGTCAGGAGGGCAACAACAAAGAGTCATGATAACTAAAGCACTTATTCATGATCCAGAATTGCTGATTTTGGACGAGCCGGATACAGCCATAGATGCGGCCATATTAAAGCTATTCTACAAACTTTTAACAAAACTGAACAAGGAAAGAAAAATTACTATCATTTGGTCTTCACATGATCTCGATGCAGTGAGTTTGCTTTCAAATAAAGTGGCTTGTCTTTATCGGAAACTTTTTTTTCACGGAATTTCAGAAGATTTTTTTAGCAATGAAAGTAATCTCAAGAAATTTGCAGAATCATCGATGCATATCCACATAAAAAGCCATTCACATTAGTCCTTTCATTCTTATTTTTATGTTTACTTTCTTTGGAATTGCATTTTGATAACTTAAGACAAGACACAACAAAGTATGCACAATGGTCAGAATTTTTGCCCATCTCATAGAAAAATAACTTGTAAAGATTTTTTAAATGGGCGCTCATGAAGCAGAATTTGGAGAATGGGTTGAAGATGATAACCCCTGCTATCTAATTCTGACAAGGAACCAAAATAAAAGACATAATAACAAATTTACATTTATGATATAAGGATTTACAATAGAATTGAAAGAAAATGAAGCCTATGAGAATAAACCGAGCAAAACCAGAAGCATAACCTTTAGACTCGAAAGCTCGGTTATAGAAGAATTACAATTTGAAGCTGATTACAGAGAGACATCATTGAATGTACTTATTAATCAGATTTTACGGAGATATTCCAACTGGGAAAGGTACGAGAATAAAATTGGAATGATTCCAATTCCCAAGATAATACTATCTAATATGATGGACCAAGTAATCAGAACAGGTTCTGAAAATGGAATCGACGATATCTCAAAATTTAAGGAATCTTTAGTAAAAGAACTTTCACAAATAGCCTTCAACTTTCTAAAAGACTCTGTACTTCTCATAAAGAAAAATTATACTCTATTTTCTGTTTTAGAGGTACTTGAACAGTATATGAAGGTAATAGGAATAAACTCAGATCACAGAATCGAGGAAGATGGAAAACACGTTTACGTCATACAGCATAAACTAGGAGAAATGTGGTCTTTGTTCATCAAGGAATTCCTAATCCTAGTATTTGAAAATTTAGGTAAAGTTAAGGTAGACATATCAAGTACGCCTAACACAACCGTTGCGAAGGTTTTCCTAAATTCCTGATACTTCATAAAGAGAAATAAAGATATTTAGTACCATTCTTATCATCAAAGCAAACATGGTAAACTATTAAATAATCTGTTGCACGCGATTTGTAGACTCGTGTTGTTGCAGTTGCTGTTGCCGTATCCCCCACATATGAATATATTATAAATACTTTGGGATAACAGTTCGAACCATATAGTAGATGGTCGATTGAAATTATTCAAACATGACCGTTGCAAATCTTTTTTCATAGAGAAACGGAGTAAAAATTTTTGAGATAAACAAGACATTTGCTAGTAATGACATTTTGATTTTTATATGATAAGATTTTAAAAAAAATATTGGTTTGGAGGGCCTACTACCTTATCAAGAAAGACAATTATCTGAAAATTTCTACATTATTAATTTGTGTATTTTCAGTTTTCGCAATAATATTAAACGTTGAAGGGAGCGATTGTATTACTCAAATCAATTCTTCACCCATAATCAGCAATAGTTCCAATGGAGTTGGAGAAGTGGATAATAATAGCGATTTTATGGGTCAACGAGGAGAGGAGAACCAGCAACTGCAACTGCAACAGCAACAGGAAGCGTCGGATACACAATCTCAGGAGGCTTTAATGCAGCAGTCTTATGAACTTCGAAAATACTGCTTTTTGGTGACAAATCTGTATGTATACTCCCTCTTTGGTGTCGTAATAGGTTTCATAATATTTGTGCTATGGTATATGAGATACAAAAAAATTTGGTCTGGGAAGAAAAACGGCCCAACCAATTGACCGATTTGAAACTTAAGAAACCCAAGCTATTTGCATAGATTTTTAAATAAATAGGAACTAATTTCACACAAAGATTGTCTCGCGCAGATTCTATTCTAAAATTGGTTAAGACCTCATATGCTACATCGCCCACGTTTAAGCAGGCCACTTTTTTCGGAGTGCCACATAACTACAAGGATATAAAAACGCTAAGAGAACTTTTAGAAATCAATTACAAGTATCAGCCAGTAAAGAATCAATTAAGACAAAACCTTATTGCTAAAATCAAGAATAATGAAAATCCATTCGTAGGGATTATTGGGTTTGATGACACAGTTATCCCAGCCATAAAGAGAGCACTCTTGGCGGGACATGATATATTGTTTGTAGGTCACATAGGTCAAGGAAAAACCAAACTCGCTGAATTAATTTCAGAGAATCTCTTATCACCCATCCCCATAGTGGAAGGAACTTTGACTAACGACATTCCAACCGAAATGCCTTATACCCATCTCATCGATTTGTTAAACGGAAATGCTATTGAAAAAATGCTTCCAGAATTCTATATTTCAAAGGACTGTGAGGAAATAATCAAGAATAATGGCTTAGACACTAAAATAAAATGGCTAGACGGCAAACAGAGATACAGATACATACTGGCAACTCCCGATATCTCTGTTAAAGATCTGGTGGGCCAGATTGATGTGGTTAAGATCATAAAAAAGGGTATTGAATTTTTTGATATAGATTCTTATTCGCCTGGATATCTACTTCAAGCCAGATATGGGATTTTATGTCTTGATGAGTTGCCAGTTCTAGACCCCCGAAAACAAGTAACGCTGCTTAGCGTACTACAAGAAGGAAGATTTACCACGGGCGCTTACCCAGTATTTTTCAAACCAGATGTAAAAATTATTGCAACGGCAAATCCTATAGATTACACTCATTCTGGAAAGATAATAGAACCACTAGCCGATCGTTTAAAGAGCCATATTGAGACACATTATCCAAATACGATTGATGATGAAACCTTAATTTTACTACAGGAAATGGACATGCTAAATAGAGATCAAACTTTTTTGCCAATTTTTATGTTAAAAACAATTACCAGAATTTTCCAAAAGATTAGAATCCATCCTGATATTAATAGCGACAGAGGTGTAAGTGTAAGGTCAACCATTCACTCCCTAGAAGCAATTATAGGTGAAGTAGAGAGGGTTCGTTCACTGGTTAATAATGTCAAAACAATACCAAGATTTTCCGATCTGCAATGTATATTCCAATCTTCAAAGTTTGAACTAGATGAAATAGAAGATACGACAGAAAATAAGACACTATTTCTAAATAATGTAATCAATGAAGTTATACAAGAGACATGCTTACATTTTTTTGACGAATTTTTCAAACCACAAGAACTAATATCCATCAAAAACGAGTTTAGAAACAAGTCATTCATTGTAGTTCAAAATCAATATCAACACTCATCATCAGCCCAATCGCTAGATGATGCAGAAAGGCCGAATGTGGCAAAAAACTCTAGGACGACTTCGTACTTGTATACAGATCAGTTGGGACACCTTCCAGTATTATCCAAGACATTAAAAGGCATAATCGCTAAAATTAGACAAGAACAAGATTACTTCATTCAAAAGGCTCGTCAAAACCAGATTGACAAGAATCTGCAATATATACAGATCGAAAGCGTATGGAAAGATAAGGAAAATAATAATGAAGAACTTTTAGCAACTTCATCTGAGCTACTCTTTGAATATTTAAGGTTTAGTTCCCCACCAATCCTGGATAAAAGGGAAGACAGGTTCGAAATTAGAGAATAAACAAGTTGATAGGCTTAGAAGATAATTTCAATTGCAACAGGATTAGTTCTGATGGTAGTAACATCAATACTAATTCAGACTTCCAAATCAATAAAGACAAAGGTCGATCGGGCCAGAAAAAGACAATAATGCATGAGAAAAGAATCATCTATTTTTCAAAGCCCCTTGTAAATGGTGACAACGAGGAGAACAATGACAGATCTGAGAAAAATTTAGGAAGTAGCCAAAGTAATACTTCCCAACAAGGACAACAGCAATCCTCAATAGACCAGGAAAAAATTCGAGCTAGAAACAACCTATTAAGGCAGTTTTTTCCAGATATATTAAAGGCAATAGGCAACAAAGCCATTAAGGATAACCCTCCTACTCTTCAAGAACTAGAATCATATCTTCAAAATTACTTCAATGACTTACAAAATGGAAAGGTTAGTGGCGAAAACGCAAAGGATCAGGACTATTTATCAAAATCCACTAACCCTAATTCATCAAGTCAAAAAAACAACTTCAAGGGACGGGATAGAGCACATTATTTAAAGGGACAAGATGAACCAACGGGTTCAGTCGCAACGGTTAATCAAAAAAACTATAGACTAAATTTTAATTTTAATGAGGATACAATTTCGGGTAATAATCTTCCAATTGTTACTGAATTGATTAGGAAAGGATATTTAGTTGATTCAGATAGATGGCTAAACAAAAAAGGATTTTTAAAAATAGGTCAGCAGATACTTACCGAGATCATAAAGTCTTTAAAGACGGATAAAATAGGCATGCATGAAACAAAGTTTGCTGGATATGGAAGCACGGTCCAAGAGACTTCCAAAAAGTACGAGTACGGAAATGAAATTTCCAATATCAATATCAACTCAACTATAAGGAACTTTGTAGATAGATACTATGAGGTTCGTAATCACCAGAGCGCTGAGAGTCTTCATAACAGAATTGAGTTTCCACTAGACATTTCTTATGAAGATATAGAGATTTATGATACTCTGGAAGAAATTCAAGTAGCTACTGTTTATTGTATTGATTTGAGCTCAACAATGAAATATTCGTCGATGTATAATGACCTTAGCAGGATAGAGGCTTCAAAGCGTGCATTGTGGAGCTTGTTTATATTAAACAAGAAATTTTTTCCTCTTGACTCTATTCATACTGTTGGTTTCGGATCCATAGCATCACGAATTGAACCGATGGATATTCCTTTTTTAAGAACATTTGAACCTAATGCAGATTTCCTGCACTATACAAACTATCAATCGGCATACAGATTCGCAAAAAGGATTTTGAAAAAGGATGGAGCCAAAAACAAGAGGATTGTAATGATAACAGACGGCCATCCCAGTGCCTGTTTTATAGATAGCAAAAACGAGAAAGATAAGATAATGAAGCAAAGGCCATATTCCCATTTTTATATGCCTGATAGGGAACGAATAGGCTCCCAGAATTCAGGGAACAATAGAATAAAATTCGATATTCATGATAAACAAACCGTATACCTGTGCTACAGGTACAGGCAGATTGACCAGTATATTGGAGAACAGACAATTAAAGAAGCAAAGAAATTGAAAAAAGATGGCATAGATCTCGATACAATAATGGTAAGCGAAGAAGATACTCTACTGGACTTTGTTAACGAATTAGCTGAATCAGTTGATGGAAAATCAATATATATTAACCCTAGAGATATTGATACGGTT
>JAKDMR010000629.1 GCA_030452275.1 Candidatus Nitrosocosmicus sp.
ACATGATTACTTTTTCAGTTATTTTTTAACTGTTCTTAACCTGAATTGTTAATTGATGTACAAAAGTTAACATAATTCGCAGGAATCATGTCTTAAATTAACTGTTTTTCGAATCATGCAATAAAATCATAACCATTTTTTGCTTATCAGATTTTTAAATAAGTGTAGAACTTCGGATTATTTTCAAGATCTTTTATTATCATCTGATTATTCAAAGCACTTTAATTTAATCTGTATGCAATTTTTGAAAATCTTTAATCGATAAAAACATACACACAATTACCTTCCATCTTGCTAGCATATGTCTGTAAAGGAATCTTTGCTGGAAGATTTTGCGATATACCGGTTTCTAATTCAAATCTAGAAAAATGCAATGGACAGGTTATGGTTTTTTCATCTTCATTTAAGAAACCTGTAGATAGATCGGCATATTCATGTGTACATATTCTATCGGTTGCATAAATTTTGTCTAGTATCTTTGTTACAAGAATCTTTTTATCATTGTAATCAAATGCCACAAGTTTATCATTATCTAAGACATCTAATTTGCATACATTTATCCATGCCATTATCTATATCAATAAAGAATAATCAATAATTGTTATTCCTTTTTTTCAAATGTGTTGTTTTGATAAGAAAATAAACTATAAACTATCAGGCCCTGTTCATTTAGCGTCAAGTCTATAGCTTGAAGATGTCCTATCTCTTTCATGAATACTAGAAACAGAACACCTTCGAGGTATGTGTATTATGGCTTACATTTGTACTTTTCAGGTCTATCCTTAAGAAAAGCTTCAGAACGATTATCCCAGATTTACAAAAGAAATCATGTTTCCATCTGGAATTGGATTCAAAAGTACAAGCCTCAATTGGTCAAAACAAAACAGAGAAGGATTGCAGAGTTCATAGTGGACGAGACATTACTCAAAGTAGGGTCAGAATACATATGGTTGTGGATTGCAATAGAGCCAGAAAATAAGCAGATTCTCGCACTTTTTTAGCTAATAAATCCAGAGAGAAACATGTTTGTTGTCGAACGCTTTCTCTCAAACATCGTGAGAAACCATGGAACTCATCCTGTTTCTACGGATGGCTGTACATGGTACCCAATGGCTTGTAGATTTTTTGGACTCGATCATCATCTTCATTCTTCATTTGAAAAAAGTATCAATGAAAGAACGATGCAGTATATCAAGGACAGGACCGAGAGTTTTGATGATTATTTTCCATGTAGAAAAAAGAATTATTACTTAAAGAATGTGAAGCAATGGTCAAGTTGTTTGTACGTATTTCAATCGTAGAAACATCTTTTATTAACTTTACAGAACTTTTTATTTCTCACTTATTTGATGACGACAGTGTTTTTTATGGAGCTTTTTTAACCATTCTTTATGTCCTTCAGATATATCATTCTCATTAGATATTATGGTTCTTTTTGTCTGTTCGCCTCCATTACTATATATGATCTCCTCACTTTTGAAAAGAAAATCCGCCGTCATTTCTGCATTAATTCTAAGAAAATCCTTCCGGTTACCGGAGAAATTAATAATGCCATATTTTAATAAAAGATGACTAGTTTCATCGTTCTTATCTGCTGTCACTTCTATGTAGAACATACTTGATTTTGATGGCACATTACTTTTTGATAATTTATCTAATGTTTCTCTGTGCTCTTCCCAATAGGATCCAAGTTCAAAGTTTTCTATATTCTCATATATAATTGATGATGATGGTGATGACATCTATATATTATTCCATAACTTTCTTATATGCATTATTTATGCTTTGTCGCCTAACTCAAACTATTTAGCTGGGATATAACCAATTTATC
>JAKDMR010000093.1 GCA_030452275.1 Candidatus Nitrosocosmicus sp.
TTAATATTAGAGAATTATGTCTCATTAAACATTAAAATGAATAAGTCCGACAAAACAATACTTGTTACTGGAAGTGGAACAGGGATTGGTCAAGCTGTGGCTAGAAAATTTGCCAAATTAGGTTACAACATTATAATTCTAGGTAGGAGGAAAGAACCATTAATTGAAGCATCGAATATATTAAAACAAATAATCACCGATGAAAAATTTGAATCGTCTGTTACGTATTACCCAGGGGTAGATGTTTCCGATTTTGAAGCAATCAATGCGATGTTTGATAAAATTGGTACCGACTTTGGTCATATTGATATTATTGTAAATAATGCAGGAGTTTCTGGTCCAGTAAAGATTTTTACTAATTCAAATTACCAAGAGTTTAAAGATTGTGTTTCAATCCACCTTACTGGTACTTTTTGGACAAGCATTAAAGGATTAGAAGTTCTCAGTAGTACGGGCAAGATTATTACTATCTCCACCTTTTTCACGGAGGAGAACAAATATGAGCAGAGGCCCTACAGGTTTAGAACACCATACACCGCAGCACAGGGTGCAAAGAATAGACTATCCGAGTGTCTTGCATGGGAATTAGTCGATAAAGGTATCAAAGCTGTAGCAACAAATCCCGGTCCGGTCCACTCAGATAGAATATATAAAACCGTATATCCTAAAGCTGCGGCTGAATTTCTAAGGGTTGGAGGTTTTGGTGGTTTGAGTCACAAGCAAATCGAAGAGATTTCAGCCGCTTTATTACCATATTTAGGTGATGAACCCGAAAAAATCGAAAATGAATCGAAGAAGGTAGCGACTTCATTAGTTGAAAAATACAATGATCTGGATTCTACCGCGACCCAGAGCCTGGCAAAGGAACTTTTGGCAAAGATCCAAGAAATTGCTGAAAAGGTGCAGAACAATACTAAGAAAATGATCGTAGATAGTGAATTCTTATCTCAGGATGATGTAGCTGAGATGGTACTTACTGTAGCAGGCGATGAAATGAGCAAGTTATTAAACGGAAAAGTCATTCCAAATGACAGGGTTTTCTACCCCGTAAAGCCAATAGTTGAAAGGACTATAGAAATTGAGCATGACAAATCCTTGGAAAATAAAACAATTTTAATTACCACGACTTCTACAGATGAAAAATTGCTGAATTTTATCAAGAAAATCGCAACGAAGATCAATGGCCTAAACGTAAAGCAATTAATTGTCCTTACACACACCGATGAACAATCGCCGGACATGGGCAAGATGTTTGAAGGATTTCATCATCACGCTATTGACCTAGGAGACGAGAACAGAGTCAAAAAGATTTTCAATACAATTAATTCACGATATGGGCGAGCAGATTCAGTCATACATTTTACTGGTAGTTACGATTATGATACTAAACTAACTTCGCTTGATCGTAAGCAATGGGACAACTTGGTGAATAAATTCGTCAATATTCCACACCTAGTAACATCCGAATCCGTCTTATCAATGACTACCCCCCAAGCGTTAGAAGACCCTTCGTTGTTTAAAGGATCTATGGGAAACATAGTAATAGTTGGTCCTAATTCACCTATTGGGAAGAAGATCGGTGGGGAGGTCCGTGCAAGATCAGAAGTTTTTAGGGGGGCACTAAGACCATACATCACTACAGCCAACCAAGAACTTCATGATGTATTGAATTCCGAAATAAACTTGACTTTGGTACTACCAGGTAACATGAATGGTGATTTACCCGACAATGACAAACTCGAAAAAGCATTGATAGGTTTGAGCTCTCAAGACGCTCAAAAAAATAATTTAATCTATTACGTAGACGAATAATTTTTTTATTAAATCAATGATGATGTTCGGTATGGTGGAGGTTATTCTTCCTCTCATACATGGCGGTCCAAAACCCAACTCCTATGGTCGCAATGCCAATAGCCATTATGAGGTAATCTACTATGAATATAGTTGCCCAAATTGAATTTAAAAGTCCAGCTATGAAGAATAGGAATCCCAGTAAGAATATAGACACTCCTGCTATTATTTCAGAATTTAGCATTAGCATAAAACTAAAAATTGCATTCTATTATAAAAACTATTAGATTATATCCTGTGGCTAGTGCACTTAATTATTGAGAATGGCAGGGTTATTTTCCGGAGGTAAAGATAGCACCTATGCGATTTTTAAGACAGCTTTACAAAAACATGATGTATGTTGCATCATGACAATGCATCCAAGTAGTGATGACAGCCTATTATTTCATTATCCAACCACCAATTTGTTGGGTAAGATTTCTAGTGTGATAGGAGTACCGGTAATTGAGCACTCTTGCAATGTAGCTGAGAAAAATTATGAAGTTAATGAGTTAACCCATTTAGTTAAGAAAGCGATAGACGAATTTTCAATTGATGGATTAGTAAACGGCTGTATATCGAGCAGATTTCAATTAGATATTTTTCAACATATTTGCGACAAACTAAATATAAGATTATTTTCACCGCTTTGGAACATTAACAGTGACTATTACTACGAGCAGCTGTTGGATCAGGGATTTGAAATCATGATTACCCGAGTTGCAGCACTGGGATTGGATAGTAGTTGGCTCGGGAAGATAATTACAAAAAATAATTTTTCGGACCTAAAAAAATTAAGTCTTAAATATCATTTTAATATGACATTTGAAGGTGGAGAAGCTGAAACACTTGTGCTAGATTGTCCCTTATATAAAAAAAGGATTTACATCAAAGACCACACCATTACATGGGATGGAATCAGGGGAATGTTTGAAATATTAGATATTGATTTAATAGAAAAGTAGAGAACCATGCTTGACAGTTTAAAAGATAATTTGAGATTGGCCTTAAAGAAAATTGTTGGGGCTTCAGACATCAATGAAGAATTGATTAATGAATTATGTAAAGATCTCCAACGTGCATTGTTAGCTGCTGATGTAAATGTTCGATTAGTGTTAGAAATAACAAAAAATCTTAAAGAAAGATCCTTAGAAGAATCCCCTCCCAAGGGTTTGTCTAAAAAAGATCACATCATAACCATTCTATACAGCGAGCTATCAAAAATGCTGGGTTACAGTGGTGAAGCTATTAAGACTATTGATAGAAAAAAAACTGATGAAAATTTAATAAACTTCAATTCTGATAAAAAGAACATTATTTTAATGCTAGGGATACAGGGGAGTGGGAAAACTACTGTTATCGCCAAGCTAGCGAGATGGCTCTCAAAACATGGCTATAGGATCGGAGTAATCGGAGCAGACACGTGGCGACCCGGAGCACTAACCCAGTTAAAGATGAACTGTAGCAAGATCAATGCTCTAGTCTATGGGGAGGAAGGTAACAAGGATGCCCTAGAAATAGTAAAAAATGGAATGGTTTTCTTTAACGGACAGCCAGTGGATATCATAATCATAGATACTGCGGGGCGACACAAAGAGGAACAAGGATTGCTTGAAGAAATGCGAATTATGTATTCTATCGTTACACCTGATCAGGTGTTTCTTGTTATTGATGGAACAATTGGACAGCAGGCATACAATCAGGCAAAGATCTTCCACGAGAATGCAAAAATCAGCGGCATTATTATTACAAAATTGGACGGTACTGCCAAGGGAGGTGGGGCAATAGCTGCCTCTTCTGCCACTGGTGCAAAGGTCCTTTTCATAGGAACTGGTGAAAGAATTGATGACTTGGAGCAATTTTCCCCTACAAGCTTTGTTGGTAGACTACTAGGAATGGGAGATATTAAGGCCCTTCTTGAGATGGCACGCAATTTAGAGATTCAATCCGATGAAAATCAAGCAAAGAGGCTTATGAGTGGCAAGATGACAATCGAAGACTTCTATGCTCAAATGGAAAACATGGGAAAAATGGGATTTCGAAATGTAATTGAGAATTTACCCGGGCTCTCAAATTTTGTAAAAGATGACCATCTTGATGTTTTACAACAAAAAATGGAGAAGTGGAGATTCATAATTCAGTCCTTCACTACTGACGAAAAAAAGAATCCAGATATTATTAACGAGGCTAGACGAAAAAGGATCGCTAGAGGTTCCGGAGTTATGGAACATGATGTTAAGGACCTTATAAAACAATATAATAATTCAAAGACCATGATGAAGCAAGCAAAAGGCCGTCAGATGCAAGGGCTCTTAAGAAGATTTGGTCTTGGCTAGAAGCCATGGAGAATCTGAAAACTCTGAAATTAGAAAATTCAAATCAAATACAGATACATCTCTGTAAATTTTGTTACGATAGAAACTTTTCTATGAAAAAGACATTATTGGTAAAATATTCAGTTTCTGTCAGGATCATGAAGACTGGGATGAAAGTTTGTTATATATGTAGAAACTTTTTTCTAGGAACATTACCAACCATAGTTAATAAAATATTAAACTCAGAAATGTTTGGATTAACCACGTATATTCCTGCTATCGATATAGGAACAAGGCTTCCCTTCTTATTCTATGAGAATGAGGATCATTTACGATCTATGTTCCAAATTAAGGGAACTACAGGAATAAAAACTCAAATCAATTTATTGATCAGAGAAAAAATACAAGAAAACAAGAAATGTTATATAGATCACCTTAATCCAGAATTGAAATTCGACGTTGTTATCGACAATGACTTGAACTTTAGCATAGATTGCAAAGCCAAAGAATTCTATCTTCTTGGGAGATATGTAAAGTTAGGTAGAGGCATTGCCCAAAAAGATAAAAATTGGATGAAAAAGGATTCCCAAACCTATTGTAAATTGACAGATAAGAAAGAGAAATCCATAGAATACGCGATTCGAAAATCCGTTTGGTCAGAATATAATCCGGAAGATATGAAAATAACCTGGACCGGTAGTGAAGATAAATATAGCTTGGTTCTCGGTAGAGGGAGACCTTTCATTGTAAAAGTGATCAATCCTAAAATAAAAGGTCCTGAGGAGAAGAAGGTATTGGAGGAGAATGTTGAATTGCATTTGAGGAAGATTAAGCATGATCAAATTGATTACTATGGAAAATATAGGATACTTGTAACAGTATTCGTTAAACTAGATAGGAAGATTCGAAATATTGGTCATTTTCAAAGTCTGATGCAAACATTAACTGGTGAAGTGACTTTCAGAGTCAAGAACCGGATAACTACAAGAAATATCTACTTTGCAAAGTTAGTAAACGCCGATGATGACAAGCTGGAAATATCATTAGACATGGATAATGGAATTCCAATAAAACAATTTGTGGGGGGTAACGAGCCCATTAAACCTTGCCTTTCTAACATACTCGAGACAAAGTGCGAATGTATATACTTTGATATTAATGATGTGATTCTAAATAAATGATAAATGAAATAAGATGAGTGTTTTTGACCCATTAGCATTAGTCAAAAAATATTTAGTAGAAAAGAAGGTTGAGGAAAGAACCTATGATCTCATCGTCGAAAGGATGAGCTTAATTGAAGAGGGAGTAAATAGGATCGAGCAGATAACCTCCATAGATTACCCCTATTATTTTATAGAACCTAATCTGTTGATAGCGACTTCGGATATTGAGTACCAGCAATATTCCATTTTGTATGCACGGACAATTCCATTTTGTACTACCGAAAATAGAATAAAAATAGTCATCCAACTTTCCGCTCCATTGGTAATGTACGGTTTGAAAGGAACTGTACACGCTGTGCTGGCCCATGAATTTCTGCACTATTTAGATATATTGAAAAATATAATAAATTTAGAGGTAACATCAGATAATATTTCTAATACACTGTATGAAAATTCATTTTCTGACAATGAAAAAACTCTTGATTCTAATAAAGTGTTCAAAGGAGACGCTTATCTTCAAAAGTTGATTAATAAAAAATTTGCAAATGGGTTCAATGATTCAAAATTGGACAAAAAAACGGAATTTTTTTGGATTAAAAAAAAATTACCAATACAGAAAATCATGATTGGAGACAATTTCATAAAGCTGCCCTTTTCTGCTCTGGCCAACACAATTGTCGAGGATTCTTTAAAAAATGAAATCTTAAAATTTGGATGAAAAAGGCATTATTGTTTTGATTTCTTAGTCTGTTCTTTTTGAAATTCAGTATAGCTGCATTTTCCACAAGTTAGTCTATCTTTATGGACCGCCATGAAAACACCCTTACCGCATCTGGGACACTCCCTTTTTGTTCTCTCAACTCTATTGTCAGTAACCTTATAAAATTTTGCCACACTTACTTCTCCCTTTTTTTCTTTACTCATTTCACATCTCCCCTTTGTATTGTGTTAACAATTTACTTCTTTTTAGATTTTGCTGCTGCTGCTGCTGCCTGTTTTGCTTTTAGTTTAACTGACTTTTCCTCATCTATTATTTTTTTCCTTTCATCTTTTGTCATCGTTCTGAGGAGTCGATAGCGCGGTAAGTGTTTTTTTGCGTCTTCTATATCATCGTAATAATACATCAAAGTTAGAACATCAGGGTTACCAAATTCACTATTTAAAGAAATTGGCAAAAGATTCTTCTTGTTTACACCCATCTTTTCCGCTATTAGGTTTGCGGCTTCTTCCCTCGGAATAGACCCGGTAGCATTCTTAATTATGGATTTAATTTCACGTCTTTTTAATAATATATTGTTATTATCTTCTAACAAAACGACTTCTAAGCTCAAACTATTCTACTATCTGTCATGGTTTATTCAATATATGTATTACTAAATCTGGTTCTGTCAACTCTTCGTCATATTTCTATGTGAGAAAGGGTTGTAAAAAAGTGTCAGATGATGAATTAATTTCTAAAAACGAAAAAGCTTTAGCTAACCTCCTCACTTTAATATAAAGCTTTGAATACATTATATTACTCATATCTATTTTATCACCTAAGCTCGTTTGACTACTACACCATTAGACCAAATTATGAATTTCCTATATGCAATATTACCTCAAATAACAACAGGAATAATTGTAGGAGTAGTAGTATTTTTGATAACTCGTTATAAAATTGATCCTGAATTAGCCAAAAGAGATAAAAAGAAAAAACATCAAGAAGAAATTTTTGGAATCTATGAAAAATGGCTTGAGTCACCATTTTCATATAAAGTGGATTTAACCGACTTTAATCTAGATAAATTGAATATAGCCTTTAAAGAATCATTTCCAACAAGACTAATCAATCAAGTCGAAGTCCCCCAGTCAGTCGAAGAACAGGCATTATATCATTTATATCAAGAAAATAATGATAGTTTTACAAAATATAAACAAATTTTAGAAAAGAAAAACGAGTTTAATATAAATATAGAAAAGTTTCTAAATAAAATTAAAAAAGATTTGATTAATATATTAAAATCTAAAGGTCTTGAAAAATATGAGGAACTTATTGATTCTCCACTAAGGTTT
>JAKDMR010000094.1 GCA_030452275.1 Candidatus Nitrosocosmicus sp.
AGTGATAAATTGGTTATATCCCAGCTAAATAGTTTGAGTTAGGCGACAAAGCACATTAGTTAGGTTGTCAGGAGCAGATTACCGCTAAACCAAGGATCGATTCAATGCCTGCTATAGCTACTGGGTTTTACTTTCTGAAATCTTGATTAACAGCCAGTCGTATATGGTGGACTGCAACTTAATGCCTGCTTAGCCAAATCTAGGTGCCTCTGTGCTCCTTCTGTATCGCCGTTCTGTAGAGAAGATTTTGCTTCATTGATATGACCTATTGCTTCTAGACAACCATCCTCATTGCATCCCCCACCTCTTTCTTGATTGGAGTTAGAAGTATTGGATCCTTCCACAATAGAAGCCCAGACCATTTGAGAAGGTTCTAAAGAGAGTAGACCAACAATAGCTGTTCCAAAAATCAACAGTATATTACATGACTTTAGACCAACCATGTTTCTGTTTTTCATACTGGAAGAGAAGAAGATGCCATGCTATTTATCAAGTCCTATATACTATGATTACATATGTCCGTAAGTTTCACTATACTAAGTATATCTTGAACATGTTAGAACATGATGGTATAATTATAGAATCATTAAAAGATCAAAAAGAATATGTAAGAACCTGATTAAACGAGTAAAATAAAACGATTTAGACGATGAAACAAATATCACTATAATAGCCATTAGAGCCTTGGAAGATTATTTGGTTAAGTATGAGAATAAAAAGTAGGTGAATACACTGTTTAATAATAATCACCAGCAGACAAATATCTTGAATTGATATGCGTATAAAATAATTCTTTCTTTAATTCTTGATTTTAATTCGTCCACGTTAATCAATCAAATTACATGTCCTTATATTCATTTTCTATATTTTATTTTTCAAGAATATCAGCAGAAAAAAGTTTTATAAACTGTACGTTCAAATTCGAATATTAAAAAGAAAAAAGTCAACAAGAAAAGGAGATTGGATGCCCTAAATGTGTACACTGAGGCGGAGGTTAATTATTTTATCGATATGATAAAGGATGTAAAACCCTTTCCCAAGTTAAGAGATTTGAGGAAGATACTGTCTCCAACTCTATCATTGGACAAGATTAATGCTATTCTAAAATACCTTGAAAGATCAAAACAGATCTTAGTGGATTTGGATGGCAATATAGTTTGGATAAAAAATAACAACGTGAAAGAGGCTGCAAATCTGTCAGAAACTGCTAATTTTTCCAAAGAATTTCTAGAACATTTTGGTAAATTATAGTTCATGGAATTAACGTTGTAAATATTTAAATCACGTATATTAGTAAGTTAATACAAACATGGTAGATTTTTTTAAATCAAAACGAAATAGGCGATTTACCCCAGATGGGGAACCACTGGAAGATGTAGGCGGTGGAGGTGGATTTGGTTTTTCTAGTCCATTAAAAATAGCTATACCTGCAATAATTGCTGTTATTATTATTTTTGTTGTTCTGACCTCTAGTTTGAAGATTGTTGAGGCTGGTAATCGTGGTGTATTACTAAAATTCGGTGCAGTTGATACCTCGGTTTCTTTAAGCGAAGGATTGCATTTTGTTTTGCCTTTTAGGGATACAATAGTGCCAATGGAAGTTAGAACCCAAAAGATTATTCAGAGCACCACTTCAGCTTCAAAAGATCTTCAAAATGTAGCGACTGAAGTCGCGTTGAATTATCGAATCGATCCAGCCACTGTTCCAATTTTGTACAAGGAGATAGGTCTTGATTATTCTAATAGGGTTATAGTGCCAACAATTCAGGAGTCTGTTAAGCAAGTAACTGCTAGATATAATGCAGAAGAATTGATTACTAAGAGAGATCAGGTAAAATCTGAAATAGAGGAAGTAATAGAGACTAGATTGACCCCTTACAATATTATTACGGACACGATATCTATCACTGACTTCCAATTTTCAGACCAATTCGTTCAAGCGGTGGAGGCTAAAGTCCAAGCTGAGCAGCGTGCACTTCAAGCCCAGAATGAGCTACGAAGGATTCAGATTGAAGCCCAACAAATAGAAGCCACAGCCATAGGTGAACAAAAAGCAAATATTGCCTCTGCTGAAGGTCAACGCCAAGCTAATATACTTAGAGCTCAGGGAGAATCTGAAGCCATAAAAATCATTGATACTCAACTCCAAAACAGTACATCCTATCTGAATTGGCTTCAATCTCAACGATGGGATGGAAAACTTCCCTTAGTTACTGGAAGCGGTGGAAGTGGAGCCGGAAGTGGTAATAATTTAGGAGCGATTCCGTTCATAGAGATTCCTATAGGAACCTCAGAATCTGAACCGACTTCAAACCCGGCAACAAACAGTACTAATTTTCCACTAACATCGACCCCTCCATTGCCCTCAACCTCTGCGCCGACTACACCCTAGAGGACTATTGGGTACCCATTCACTTTTTTAAATGGGCGATCTGTTGGTTAGATTAGATGCAATGATTCCGACCATACCATTCCTCTATTTTTTTGGTAATAGGCAAATTAGCATCTATTAGAAAAGAATAGCAGATATTAGTCTCGAGTCTATTCTCTGTATTTTTGATTATCTGAATAAATAGCAAAATGAAAACGCTTATAATCCTAGGACATGATATGGATTAAGGTAATATTGTACTTCAAAGAAGGCCTCACCTTTGATGACGTTCTCTTGGTGCCTAAGAAATCACCTATTGTATCTCGATCACAAACCAGTCTAAAAACAAGACTTTCCTCAAATGTTAGTCTTAATATCCCGGTTATTAGTGCCAACATGGATTCGGTAACCGAATCGAGAATGGCAATCGCACTCGCAAGAGAGGGGGGAATTGGAATAATACATAGATTTATGACTATTCAAGACCAAGTAGAACAAGTTTTAAAGGTTAAGCGGAGTGAGTCTGTTGTTATTGAACAACCATATACCATTGATCCTAATAATACTATAAGGGATGCTAACTCGGTAATGTCAGAAAATGGAGTATCCGGATTGTTAGTAAAAGATTCCAATAATAAACTATGTGGAATACTTACACGTCGGGATACTGTTTTTGAAAGAAATCTAAATGTACTGGTCTCTGATTTGATGACTAGAGATGTTGTTTCTACCAAAATTGGTACCACTATAGAACAAGCAAAAGAAATTCTTCATAGGAATAAAATTGAGAAATTGCCTGTAATAAATGAAAACGGCGAGATTAGCGGACTTATTACTGGTAAAGATATCTTGAAAATGGATGAATATCCAAATGCTTCAAAAGATAAGAAAGGGAGATTGCTTGTTGGGGCCGCGGTAGGAGTAAAGGGTGATTACCTTGAAAGAACTGAGTCATTGTTAAACAATGGAGCCGATGTTATTGTTGTAGATATAGCACACGGGCATAGTGACAACGCGATAAATACTGTAAAATTAATTAAAAAAGCATTTCCTTCTTGTGAGCTTATAGCTGGAAATATTGCAACAGGAAGGGGAACTGAGGATTTAATAAAAGCAGGGGTAGATGCAGTTAAGGTAGGTGTTGGATCAGGTTCAATTTGCATCACCAGAATTGTCACTGGTTCTGGGGTTCCTCAACTTACAGCAATTATTGATAGTGTTAAAATGGGAAAGAAATACGATATCCCGATTATTTCCGATGGTGGAACTAGAACTTCAGGTGATATGACCAAAGCTTTAGCTGCAGGTTCGTCGTCTGTCATGATAGGGAGTATGTTTGGAGGAACTGATGAAAGCCCTGGCAAAACCCTGGTAAAAAATGGCAAAAAATATAAAATGTATAGAGGCATGGCATCTTTTTATGCTGCTTTAGGTAGAAGATATCGAGAAAACCCTGACTCAAGTTCTGATAATGAAGATTTAAATGACTATGTTCCAGAGGGGGTAGAAGCAATGGTGCCTTATAAAGGCAGCGTAATTGAAATTATAAGACAACTTGTTGGAGGGGTGAAGTCGGGACTAAGTTATTGTGGTGCCAATACAATCGGCAAAATGCAGGATAATGCAGAATTCATTAAAATTACTCTCGCCGGTTACAAGGAGAGCCACCCTCATGATGTAGACGTAATTTAGAATTTTCAATCTCTTTTTTTATTCGTAGCTGTTCTAAATAGCGCTTTTTATATTGTGTAAATTGAATAACAAATTAGTGTTAAAGCATTTTCCTTATCCGCTCTTTTGTCACGCATAATCATGGTTGGTATAGCCCTGATCTTTCAGGGACTTTGGCAATACCGTAGGAAGTCCCATATAGTAGCATTACCGATAATCTCATAGAACTGATTTGGGGATTTATTCGAGACGTGGTCATGACTATGCTTATTACTTTGATATTGTTTTATTATCAAAATGATAGGTTAAGACATAGGAAGGTTTTATTACCGTATTTCAAAATGAACTCGAATTTTTAATTTTAGTGACATCATCCAACCCATACTTGTCTGCTCAAGGACAACACTCTATCGAAAGAAATGTTCCTAAAAGAAAGTCATTTCCAACAAAATGACATAATATGATATCTCTCCATAACTACCAACGTGCGAACTCAATAGAATCATGCACTGGTCAAGATCAAAAACATTTTCTTAATCTTGCTTTTTGAAGTTTCTAACAAGAAGTTAATACATTAGGTTCTTAGAAATTATTTGCTATTTCTTCTATCTATTGTATCCATTATCTCTGCTCCTGTCCCAATAATGGTCACTGGTAACCCTGTCTCTGATTCAATATTATTCACAAATTCTTTAGCTTTTGAAGGTAATTTTGAAAAATCTGTAATACCTTTGGACTCTGGGAAAACAATGTCCAATTTCGTTAACGCCACATGTGTTGCACTATTAATTCGAATGGCTTTCTTTGCCAAGTCGTAATCAAATGGAGCGGATCTTCTTTGTCTTCCCGTTACGCTTCCGAATTCTAACCAATTCCTCTCCTTTGCTTGCTCAGCACTTATTTCCGAATTTAATGGTCCTTCTCCTACTCTGGTAACATATGATTTAAAAACAATCAAAACTTCATCTACTTTTTTTGGGCCCACCCCGACATCAGAACAAATGGCCGAAGCTGAAACATCTTTTGATGTTACAAAAGGATACGTCCCATGAAAGAGTGACAAAAATGTACCTTGAGTCCCTTCAATTAGTACCTTTTCTTTGTTGTCTATTGAATGGTTAATGGAGTTACTAACATCTTCTAAAAATAAAGCAATTTCTGGAAAATCCTTTGCAAGTTTTAGACTTCTCAATGCTCGGTCTGCATTTGCGGGGCCAGTCCCTGTCCCCGTAGTACTGATCAATTTCTTTAAATGATCGCTATTATTGTCCCTATCTTGATGAATCTTTTCTATGACACCACATTGAAAATCTACAAAAGTCCTGTCAGTAGTATTGAATGTCTCTATTTCTTTCAATAATATATTTGGTTCTATGAGGACACCAGCACCAATTAATAGTCTAGTATCTTTGTTTAATACTGCACTAGGTAACATTCGAACTTTGAACTCTTTGTTGTTTTGAACAAAAGTATGACCTGCATTAGGGCCTGCACCCCCTCTGGCTGCTATGTCATAGTTATCTCTTATAGAAAGATAAGCAACTATCTTTCCCTTTCCTTCATCTCCATAAAATCCACCTACAGTGACGATACAAGGCATACGGTATATTAGTAAGAAACATAGAATATTTAATCCTAGTAGTTCTAATATTTCCTTCTGCATGAAATGAAAGACAATGATCTTTATATGCTGGAGTGAAAATCTATACTTCATTTTGATCATACCTGTGATGTTTTCAGTTGTTCAATGGGGGTCGCACGAATTAGAAAGAAAAAAATATTGTTGATTTTTTCAGACTCTTGTGGACAAGGATAATCCTGCATCGTCATTTGTAGAAAACATTTTGATAATTTTATCAAATTTACCTCCTGGTCTTCGATCACCTATCATTAAAAGTCGACTGAATGAATTCTTATCTTTCGATACGGTAGAAAAAAGAGAAATTATTCAGAATGTTTTTGCTAATTATGGGAAAATTGAAAATCAGGCTTTGTTGAATGTGTTTGATTCTTGGTTGAATTCGTTGGCTGACATGAAAAGCAGTGAAATTAATACTATATTCTATTCCTATTTGATCGAGCTTTCATTAAATCCATCTTTAATCAGTTCTTTTAAGCAGGACCTTGTGGCTTCCATGATAAACGTATTAGATGGATTTCCACCCCACAAAAAAATAAAGATACTTGACTGTTTTTTTGAATCGATAATTAATACACCTAATCCCATATTGATTCTGAGAGTAGTCCCTCCTACTTTGATAGAAATGACGAATGAATAAATCCGAATTTGATAAAATTATTTATTTTCTGGTTTTTTTTCTATTTCTCCTAATGTTTTATCAAAAAAACCTTTCTCGTATTTTCTTAAAGCTTTTCTATGCTCGGGTAGGGACATATCTAGTCTCATCTCATTCATAACTATGACTGCATATGTTGTCCATTCCTTCCAACAATCAGGGCAAGATGGGTATTTTTGTGATATTTCATCTTCAACATCACTTTCATTAAATGATTTATTACATCTTAGACATGTTTTTGACATTACTTTAATGAATTGACGGATAGAATACTTATTATATTTTGTTCTTTGTCGTTAACTGTCTTATACATCAATTCTAATCCATCTCTATAGAGGACATATTTAGGATGATTGGAAAATCTATTTTGATTTATGTTTCCCATCTAAATCCATTAAATTGACAAAGTCATCCTGACCAGAACGAAATTCGCTAGATACAAAAGATAACAAATTTAGAAATTTTGGGTCTTTAGCTAAATTCTTTTTCATAAGAGATTCTACCTGGTGGATAGCAAAAATTACATTGTCATTATTTGTCCCAATACCTGGAGATATAATGTTATACTCATTAAATAGAATTGTTATATTGAATCCTAATTCCAGCGAAAAGATCTTTATTTTATGAGCTAATTCCTCTCTCATCTCTGCAGTCAAGGGTTTGCCCGGATCCAATGCCAGATTAATAATATAATCCGATGAGGTTGTCAGATAATCTGTAATTATGTTAAAAAACTTGACTGTAGCCGTCTTTATTGTGTTGTACTGGAAGTGCTTGAACAACAATTCCTGCAAGACGATGTCGTCCTTATATTTGATCAGAAAGTCTGGCGAATAAGTATATCTATTGCTGAAAATATGGATGAGGCCAGCGCTAGTTAATTTGCATTTTTGGTTAGTTCGCTGTTGATTTGAAACAACTATTAGGTTCGAATCTATGATGGTGTTAAGTTAAGTCTCATATCTTAGGCCAATATCCTATTCTTCTAAGATACCTTCGTA
>JAKDMR010000630.1 GCA_030452275.1 Candidatus Nitrosocosmicus sp.
TATCCATTTGTTGTTATACTCCTCCAAGACATAGGAGTGTCAGCGATGTTAGGAAACTAAAATGTCAACTATGTGTGGAAGTACAACAATTAGTCACAGCCTCATCGATCCCTCTCATACGGAGCACGTTAACTTTGAACCTAGCCCAGCTATGATTAACATTGGTTGGCTTAAAGATTTTCATGTAGTCAGAGCCATAATTTCTAACTATATGAGGTAGGGTCATAATTCCAAACGAATAAAGCTGGTATTATAGAGTATCATATTTTGATTGAAACAAATACTAACTAAAAGACTATCATACTGTAATTCGTCATCCATTCTAATTAGTATTCTGTATCTTGTTAGAATAGTTGATTAGTCATCGAATTGTATCAAAAACCATCGCAGGGGTAGCTTTTGTATATTCTCTCACCATCATCTTATGGTGCTTTATAGTCCGTATCTGGTTCAGACTGGATTCAAATAGGTCACTTCATTATTTCCTATGATTGGATTTATCGTATAACAATAGAATGATGAAAGCCTGTAGTTTGTTTTTATCATATCCACCTCCAAGTAGACGTATATTTGATAGAAGGTTAAAGACTCTATCTGCCGATATCAGAGACAGGATATTGACAATAAGAAACCTATTCGTTAATGAAGGATTAGTCAGCGCCTTTACTAGGTTTACAGTCTTTTTATTCTAAATCTATCATATTTATTTGCAACGTTGAATCACAAGTATGACAGTAATACTTAGAGCCTATCCCAAAATTATCTTTCTATAAATAATAATACAGCAAGATAACTGTACCAGCCCAAGATAGTTTTCGTCCTTCTTTTCATATCTTGTGAAAAGCTTTCTAAATCTGTTATGCCATGAATTCGTTCTTTCTACAACCCATCTTTTAGGAGAATATTTTTTACGATTGGGTATTGCTTTTGGTTTCTGTTCATTAGACCTCTTGCGTAATTAGCACTGATGGAAAGTTTTCTAAAAAAATAGAAGTTTTTAGCCTGAATTCAGATTTTATGATACAAATATTGCAAACAATTACAGATACTTTATAAAATTGTGATGCAAGTCTAATTACGCAAGAGATCTATTATCTTTCTCCTCTTCTCCTCTCTTTTTCTTCTTTATAGGTATGTGCAGTACATATCCTCGTTTGATTAACTTCTGTTCTTCTTCTTCTGCAGAATTATATCCTTTATCATGACATAGATGTTGTCGAAGTTGTCTTTTACTCCAACTTGTTCTTTTTCTTCTTTTGATGACTGCTTTATATCAACTACGTCTGTTACCAGTTTTATATCATGGGTACTAGCAGGCTATATCACAGCAGACAGAGGAATGCCTTTCTTCTCTGTCAAAATGGGTCTTTTTGTGCCCAGTTTGCTCCTATCATCTGTAGTAGGATTATTATTTCCTGCTGTCTTGTCCCCCCCTAAAGGCGACTTTATGGATATGCTGTCAATAGATTGCCAGGTCCAGTTGATGATACCCACCTTTTCATCATAGATTTTTAATAGTTTGATCCATATCTTTTTAAAAACATCCAGTTTATTCCACTCCTGAAATCTCCTATGACAGACAGAACCAGAGCCATATTCTCTTGGAAGCATTTTCCACTGGCATCCTGTTCTAAGAATATAGACTATTCCATCAAGTACCTTTCTGTAAGGTACAATCGGTCTACCCACAGTTTTTGAGGGTTTTTCTTTAGGCAGGATCATCTTAAACTCATCCCATAATTTGTCTGGAATCATTCTGATGGGCTCTGTAAAGTTAAGCCCTAATGTTGTCGTTATGATGATATGCGAACATCTTA
>JAKDMR010000631.1 GCA_030452275.1 Candidatus Nitrosocosmicus sp.
TGAAACAAATAACAAGAATATTAATAAAAGTAATATAGGCTCAAAATAAAAGAACCTCTTCACATGCTTGCTTATTTATATGCACATACGCAAGTAATTAAAAGATACAAGTCGGTGGGGGCGAATTTTATCTCTTTCTTACCAGCGTATACATACAAACACTAACATGACGTTCACATAAATAAGCCTGTGTTACTTTATCATCTGTTGCATAATGCATTCGTTGTTGTTCTAGTGAACTGGTATTGAAATATAATCTTCATAGTATTTATAGTATGATCCTTCTTTTCTTCTTTTAAAAGTTCTTAGTGGGTAATTTATGAATAAAGATGAGGTATTATGATATTGCTAAGTCCGATACCATCAATATTTTGCAATACCATATTTCTCTAGTATCGACTTTTTCGGCCAACCATTTTTATTTGCTTAATTTTTGAATTAATAGAACCATCCCAATCCAATAATCCATAAAGAATATAACATGTATTCATTTTCCGTAGATTTGCTTTTCTTTTGAATTGGACATTAATTTCAATATTGAACTAGTATTATTATTGTACAGATTAGATTAGCCTACCATTGGATAGAAATGGAGACCTGTTAATGAAGTAACGGTCAACAAAGCTGTTTAGGCTAATCATGTAAGAGGCCTAGTTAATAGAAGATGGATTAAAAAAGTGTATATTTTAATTTGTGATTAATATATCTTTATTTTGAATATTAATTAATTTTCTCTATTTGACCTCTAATTTCTCCATTTGGATATGGTGCAGTATTTACAGTTACATAGATATTTTCATTACTCATGGCAGCAACAAGATCCTTTATGGTCTTTCCATTCAATGGCCCATCTAACTCATTTGCAGTGATAGTTTCCTTTGCTAATAAACCATCTATATGACCAGTAGGAGAATCAGCTCTATATAAATAAACAATAACAGGTCCATTTACTCCAGGAGTACCTAAATGCATGGTTGCAGATAAAACTTGATCAATATCATATGTTGCTATAATATAGTCTATAGTATCTATTTGGGGATTAACGTTAAATCCAGCCTCTCCTCTTGCGTTTGTTTCATCCACTATAGGTACAACAGTCTGGCTAGATAGGTTAGCTATAAATTGCATTGATTGTGATTGTTCTACTGTACTATTAGTTTGATTAGTTAAAGTTGATGATTGATTAATATCGTCTTGAGCAAAGGCATCTGTTATGTTGGGTATTGTTATCGAAATTGTTGAAACCACCATAATGATGGTAACTACAGACAAAATTGATCTGGGTATTATCACAGAATAGAATATGTTTCAAAGTATAAATACGTCTTCTATACATGCAATACAGCACCGATAGAAGAAAGTGAAATTAGAATTTGTATGTGGTTTACAAACCTGAGACGTATTATCTTCTAGATCCATTTTTAGCCGTTTTATTATCATAATGTTATATCAATCTTAGTAACTATATTACAATTTTTAATACTCGTTTCATATAGCTTATGTTGAGCTCGAATATAAAATCATGTATTCAGACATTCTTTTGAAGATGCAGGAATAAAGCTTGATCAAAAATATATTTTCCAATAGCAAAATAAAGATATAATCATAAATTATTCAAAACCAACAGTTGATCTGGAATACTTAATTCCTATGCTGTTTCTATTTTGATGTTGACTTTGAATATCAAAATAATACTTAGTTTAATTGTTGCATGTTTAGCAGTAGTTGTTATTGTATTTGGGTACTTTATGATAAAGATAAATGAGACTGGGTCATAATTCCCAACAAATAAAGCTGGTCTTATAGAGTACCATAT
>JAKDMR010000632.1 GCA_030452275.1 Candidatus Nitrosocosmicus sp.
AGCACAGTAAAATAAAACCACGCTACCTTATTGAAATCACTAAAGAAAATATGGACTATTGCAAGGAACTATTGAAAATAGTTAATCTACATCATTTGTCCAGACTAGGGGGAAATTTTATAACAACTGATAAAGAATGTGTTTTCGTTGATTTTTCAACTAATGCTAAATCTGATAGTACCATCGACTCTTCACTTTCTGCAAATTTGAAAGAAGACGATGGTGATAATGATGATTTAAAAAGGAGAAGAAATCAGACTAGTATTACTGCTGCTGCTGTTGCTACTGCTTCTTCACGTCTTGTCTTTGAAACTGCCAGCGAGACAGTCAAACAGCGACATCTTATTTTTAATAGCTTTTGGAATAATTCTATACCTGCAAATGAAAGAATTAGAGAATTAGATGAGAATGAAGAAGAGGAAGTAAAAAATGAAAAGGGAAATGGAGGGAAAAAGAGAGAAGGAGAAATAAATATAATACTTAGGGAAGAAAAATTTAGTAATAGCAGTAGTAATTGTTCTCGTGGCTATGATGTAGATAAAAAATCTACTTTATTTAATTCTTCTAATGATGGAACTATTAATGATAAAAGCCACCAGAGTAGTGATGATATTTTTAGAGTAATCAGAACAAGAAAGGAGATCGAGTCTATTTTGCTTTCAAATATTTGTAATTCCAAATCTGAATCCGTACTTGTTGTTAGTTCCATAAATCAGCTAGAATATCTTTGCAAAATAGGGCTCATAGATTGTATAAAACAGGCAAAAAGCCATGGCTCAAAAACTATTATTTTATATCCTCGAGAGCAAGATAAAGTAATTAAGACTACTAAATACGAAACAAAAAAAGATTCATTTATTTCTGCTGTTAAAACGAATTGTGAATTGAGAAGTATCTCATTGATAGCTGGGAGCACTCTAGTAGTCGACAATTCAAAGATACTTTTAATGTACAAAGAAGTTCTACCTAATAGATCAGCTGAGGTAGAAGGATCTAATATTTACAACAACAACGATGCAGATGATGATATTAATAGAAATAACAGCATTCTAGGATTTTACAGTGATAACAAATTAATAGTAAAAAACTTTGGATCACTATTTGAAACACTCATAAATGAAAAAGAGATGTTTGAAACTATAATTTCTGCAAAAAATGATCTTGAAGATTCAAACAAACATCTGGAGGAGGCCAACCGAATATTAAAAATCAAATCAAAGGCACAACTTGACTTTATCAATCTAGCAGCTCATGAACTAAGAACCCCCACCCATGCAATAATAGGATACTCAGAAATGTTAGAAACACTGCTGAACTTTAGCGACGAAAATAGCAGTAATAGTAACAATAAAAGTAATAGTAATAAAGACAATACCTTTGAAAATAGTCAACGTTATCTTAGTTCCATCATAAGAAATTCAAAAAGACTCGAAAGACTTGTAGGGGATTTGCTAGATACAAATAAAATAGAATCTCATATTATGAAGATAGATAAAGAAAAAACGGATATTTTTGATCTTATCAATACAGTTGTCAAAGATTTCAGAACTGACATAGAAGAGAGAACGAAAAAAGGACATCTAAAAAATACAATAGATATTTTGGTATCATCAGATGAGAAAATATGCAAAGAAAGAAGGAAAAACCAACAGAATCAGACCAACTATCCTGAGCAGAGCATAAGTGTAAGTGTAGACCGAGCCAAAATAATTCAAGTAATATCCAATATAATTAACAATTCATTGAATTCCATTTACAAAAACACTAGCAGGCAAAGCGATAACTTTTCGTCCTTTGACGACAGTATATGTATT
>JAKDMR010000633.1 GCA_030452275.1 Candidatus Nitrosocosmicus sp.
CTATTTGTTAATTATCATAACAAGAAGGTGATTTGCGCTTAAGTTAACAGGGCTTGAGGTGATTTACATTCGATAAAAGTCAATGAATATGAACTAATTGGTGATTTGATATTTTTGGAATTATCCTTATTCATATTTAATGCGACATTTGTAATTGATGCGATAATTTTGCAAAGCTACATTACTTTTATAGTTTGTTAATTCATAATTTTTAATGAATAATTCAAACACTTATACTGTCTTTGCTATCTTCGGCACAATTACATTGATGCTCCCCTTGGTAGCAGAAACAAGTGTATTCGCACAAAAGCTAATTCCGACTCCTGTTACCAATACGACGATCCAAAATTCTAATCAGTCTAATTATCCAGTGATTGACAGCCTAGAAAACGATACTAAAGGAACGAGCCAGGACACTACTTCAATGCCCCAAAAGGATAGTGCACAACCAATGGTAAACAACGTATTGGATCCAAATGCACGTATCACTGTTATAGCTGGAGATCTATTCGAAATAAGAGATAATATAGGAGAAGCCAGACTAGCTTTTAATGCAGGTAATCTCTTTGAGCTTGCTGAACATATAAATAACTTAGACAACTTGGTAACTATTTTACTGACCCCTTTACCTGAAAATGTAACAATGCTTGAACAAAGTAAACAAACTTCACCATAGTTGTCAACAGAGACAATATGTATTAAAATTTCTTTAAAATAGCGCATCTAAATACTGCTTTTAGGAGAAAGGCAGTTAAATACTATGTTTCTAACAAATTATATAATGACTATTTCTTATTCCTATTGTCTATTGGTTATCTATCCTTATCCGTAAGATTACTTATCTACTATAAAACGACCGGTAAATTTTATACCAAGAGAGAAAAAATTTGTTATGAATGTCAATGCAATGCATAAAGGATTGAAAGAGTTTCTTTTATTATTCTCAACGTAGACTATAGAATTTGAATTAGAACAAGTAAGGAATTTCTATTTATCCTAAATAATCGTTTGATAGGTAACGATTATTAGAAGAATAATACTATTCAAAGATTTAGGACTTTAAATAGTTTGTTGTATTTCTATAACTATGAACCAAGACACATTTTCATTAATAGCTATCGTAAAAAACTGCATAGAAAAGAAATCGGGATTGTTTTTGATTATTTTACCATTATTTATAGTAATGGTATTTGGCAATGCTAGTCTAATTGACGCAAATGCTCAGGAGAGTCAACTTGGTAATATTTCATTAACAGGGGACATGAGTAATGTAAACACCACAAGAACTTTTGAAGTCACTTTCGACTCTTTAACTGTAAATGAAGATCATGACCCAATATTTGGTGGAGAATGGGTAATGAATGCATATGTTAACAATCGTATTATTGATTTGTTTCCAGGTTCTATAACTGTTAATAGTGGTGATACAGTAAACTTTACAGGAATTAATTCAGCAAATTTAACCATAGCTGACAATAACTTGGGATTTATCAGGATTTCAACGATAGGATGGGAAAATGATGTTGGTTTCACACCGATTCCAGTATTCTTTTCATTATTAGATACACGAGTTCCATTTTATTTGCATGTGGGATTAGTTCAACAAGCCATAGTTCCATTTATTTCGGGTCCAAATGATCCTAACGGCTTTGTTACAGCCCAATATAATAAGGATCTAAACTTTGGAGTAGGATCTCATAGCATTTGCTCAGCAAGAAATGTTGCAGCAACTGATCCGAATAGCTGGTATGAGGGGAATTGTGACTATATAGTTAACTTTACTATTAAGGAAATAGAATAGGAAGTATAGCTG
>JAKDMR010000634.1 GCA_030452275.1 Candidatus Nitrosocosmicus sp.
ATTCGTGTTATCTTACTTTAATCTTGGCTGAAACATTGTCAATAAGAGCGATTTAGATTTCTGTTCTTGCAAACATTTTTTGTTCCTGCACCATATTTTGTGGAAATTTTATTTCAGGAACTAGACTATTAGTAAAACTAAATTAGAGAAATGGTTTATCTACCAATGTGCTACCAAAAATTTCAAAAGTCTTTATTCGACGAAGATGGCTTGATTTTAGAAATGGACATAGTATTTATCTTGCATTTTTATTAACTTTTGTTAATTTTATCTTGATAACCTATAACTTTGCTATAAAGCAATTACCATTTGGATTAGGTGACTATATGAGTCTTCCATTGTTTATCCTTATCTTTGTATCACTCTATGGACCAGCTGCAATAATACTCGGAGTATGGCATAGAAAACATCAATATTCTGTTGAAAATGAAGCTCTTTTAAGACAAAACTGGATGTGGGCTTGGATAATGCAATATCAAATTAGATTGATTAAAGGTAAAACCAATCCTAAAGAGGACGACCTTGTTATTAGTTATCTAAATGATGTATTGGTAAGGACAAATAAGAGTGAATTAGTAGGGCAAGATGATAATATTAATCCATTATCTGAAGGGAAAGGTGACGATAAAAAATAATGAAGAGTACCGGGACTATAGCGCATTTACCAATCTCCTCATTTTTTCAAAGTTAATTTCAAAACCAAACCTCTTTTCATCCTTCTTCATGTTCTTGTACATGCTTAATAGTAAATTAAAATGCTTTACAGTACTTAATTTCCCATCCATTTTGAGTCTTACAATTCGGTAAACATCATAGTAATAGTTAAATTTCTTTAGAATTTTTTCCCTGTATTGTTTATGGTCAAACTTCACCTTTTTGTTTTTGTTGTCTTCCATTACTTGCAAAAATATTTCACAGCTCAACAATGATGGAATAATACCTTCACCGAGCATTGGAAACACCGTACCTATGGATTCTCCTACGCCTATGATTTTTCCGTCGTGAAAAGGTTCCATCAGTTTCGGTGGTGAAAGTCGTATGGGCCTACCAATTTTTTTGATTATTCGTGCATCTGGGTGAGTTTCTAGAAATTCTTTTACTCCATGATATTTCCTGTCAATATCTCCTGCCCCCATAAATCCAGCGCCTTTGCTTAAAGGAAAGTACCAAAAGTACCCCCTCGCACCCTTATATCCAATCACATGGAATTCATCAATATCTTGAATGTTTTCAACCATATACTCATACGCTGGAATCACAAAATCCTCTTGCGGTTTAGGTAGAAATCTCCTGTGGAAACCTGTACAATCTAAAATATGATCATATTCATCTATAGGGAATGTCTTTTTATCGCAGTTAATACCATATTCTACTGTGATACCCGCGAGCAAATCGCTCTCCCATTGTTTCTTATTATAGGTAACTAGTCCATCTAAATCGAGAAACTCTTCCTTTTGATTTGGCAATCCCATCCTTAGTCTTCTTCCTACGTGAAAAACATAATTATCAAAATTAAGTCCTGCCTTATTAGAAAAGTACTCTAACATATGCCTTGAAGCTCCCCATGCACATACCGGCCAATGCATTTCTTTCTTATTTGATTCAAAGATAGTTATTTCGTGGCCAATTTTATGTAACATCCCGCCTAGATAACTTCCTGCTACGCCGGCTCCGATCACAGCTATCTTCAATTGATATGGTTATGTTCGTAACAATATTAATATTTGTATACCCTTAGATGACAAAAGCACTCGGGTGATTGATTATACATAACGATTTATTACAAAAAAAGTTCTAATCAATCTAATTATTA
>JAKDMR010000095.1 GCA_030452275.1 Candidatus Nitrosocosmicus sp.
CAAATGGCGAATAAGAAGACGAAACGGTGCGTTAATAATTTCAGGATACTACAGAATATCGGCAGGCCCCGTTAACTTTAGGTAATTTTTCAAATGCTTCAAAATATTTCATATCGATCAAGATGAATCATTTCAGAACAAAAGGTCATAAATCGTGCTCAAAATGCAAGGAATCTTGTCGATATTGTCTCGGTTAGTCCGGTGACAACCCGAATTTACTCTTTTTCAAATGCTTAAGCTAACAGGGCCTATCGGTAAATAGGCTGTCTTTATAGCCTAAGTATCCGGATTATTGCATACCTTTAAGCAGGTTGCAAAGGACGATGAACGACGTAACATGGGTCTGTCTAGATGGGATATGTCTTGAACCCGACGAAAAACCAAGAGATATAACAAATTCCCTTAAATATAGGGTATAAAATTTGACCCATACTAGGTGGATCGTTCACAATCATATCCCGGACTGTACTTTCGACAAAGAGCATCTTTGACATGTTTGTTAACTAGATTGAATGCGTTTTGGCTTGCTCGGAGCTTTCTTTTTTGTCACCATTAATGCGACTCCTGCTAGAATTATTACCATCGCGACTACGGTAATCAGGCTTAAATTTTCATATAAAACGGCCCACCCTAGAAGCACTGCTATTACCGGGCTAACGTATGCAAATGTATTAGCAAGAGAGGCGGAAGTCACTCTTAGCAGCCAGTAAAAATCGGTAAACCCTATTACCGTTATTATTCCTATCAAGTATATTTGGGCTATGATGGACTGGACAGAAACCAGCATCAAATCCAAATTTTTATACTCGCCAAATAAGAAACTCACGCCAGTAAGCATTAATCCTCCAGTGATCATTATCATGCCTGCAGAAGCCAAAATGCTAACCGTAAGTTGTGCTCTGGCTGAATAGATTGATCCGATAGCCCATGAGATCGAACTAATTATTAACGCTACTGTTCCAATTGGATCGAGGTCTCCTGAACCAATTGAAGGGCCAACAAGGAGCATCTACCCACTAAAACCAGCGACCAAACCTAGGATCGTTCCTTTTGACATTTTTTGCCAAGCGTTCCTTTCTTAAACCATCTATAGATCAAATAACCTAAAATCGCTACCCATAAAGGAATAGTAGAATTTAGCAATCCGGTCATACCTTAGGTTAGGTATTGGGCTCCCCATGTTAACAATCCCTGCCCCCCTAAGAATAAAGTAACACCTAGAATGATACTGTCCTTCCATTGTTGCAGAGTAATCCGTTCCATGGGTACCTCTACCGGTATCTGTCGTCCTGATCCACGCAATTTTTGTGAATTCTCCGGGTCATGGTTTTTCCACAATTTGAATCTGTTGACTTGAAGGAAATAAATAGTGAATAATATTGCACCGGCTATACTAAAGCGTAAACCGGCACTCAGAAGAGGAGGAATGGTATCGATAGCCACTTTAATTGCAAGAAAGCTGGAACCATTAATTACCCATAGCGAAATCAGAACTAACCATATTTTGGTTTGGTGATTCAAATTCATTTTCTTTTAATATTTACTGAAAGCTCAAGGTAAGGAAATAAATGTTTATTTGAATACCTATAAAGTGATTGCACGTTGAATCAGGAATACAATTGGTCTAGTACCAAAAACCTTGGAAACATGCTATCAATCTCACGAACCACTAGGGTAGAGGTAGTACCTCAATTACTCCGAGGATCTGACTAAAAAGAATCTGAACAAATAGATTCCTATTAATAAGACGCCCTTTTGACTTAAGTGTAACCAAATCAAGGAGACAACAAATTTATCAATCCTTATTGTTAAGTATTAAAAGTTTCAATGTGATAAATCTCCACTCTGGATAGGATGCTAAATTTCAAGCCCTGTGTTTATAATACGACGGCTAAACGAACTGGTAGATGGGAATCCATTTATTGTTATTTGAGAATATTCTCAGACATTTAAATGATATTGGTATTCCTCTCCCACAGAAATAGAATATAGTCTTATTTAATAATAATTTAACATAAAATATTAGGGATTGATTTATCCATAACCCCTAATGAAAATAAACCCACTTTTTTTAGTGACTGGGTTAGTCCTGGTTGCAGCTTTAGTTACTCTTGAGGTGCCTATTCAACACGTAAATGCACAAAAAGTAGGTGATGTGATTGCTCCAATGCCTAGAAATGTCATAATCCCAACCACTGACAAAATCCTAGTATCAATTGTACCGGGGGCGACTTTTCTAACTGACACCGCTTATAATCCAAATCCTATAGAGGTGAGCGTTGGTCAAACTGTCTTGTGGACAAATGACGATTTTTCATTTCATACCGTTACTACAGGGGAGATGGGCGATACAGATGCAGGACGTGTTTTTGATTCCGGGTTGGCAGGTCCAACGGCACTAACTAGTACTGGTAAAACTTATGAATTCACATTTGAATCAGCAGGTGAATATCCATATTACTGTATATTGCATCCGGGTATGGTGGGAAAAGTGATTGTTATTTAAATAAAATTAGGCTTTATTCCTGCTTTGACGCCTAACTCAATCTATTTAGCTGGGATTGTATAGATTGATTATTTGTGATAGACTGGCCTTCTTACAGTAGATCACTAGTGAGACGTGGTGAGATACTTTTTTCATATGATTTTCTTGATATGTGGGGTTCTGAGTTAGTGGGGATGAATAAATGTAAGAAAGGTAAACCATTTGTATTTCCAAATTCTTTCATACTGGTCATTGGTTACATCCGTTATTCTTTTCAGTTGCCATACAGACAGACTCAAGGTATTATCAAGGCTACTGGAAAACGTCTACCTTCAAATTCACCCAGCTATGGTCATATCTATAAAAGAATCAACAAGTTAAATGTCGATATCAGAGGAGGAGGAGGAAGAGAAAATAAGATGACATACGATGATGATGATTACATCATAATCGCAATAGACAGTACCGGAGTCAAGGTAACAAACAGGGGTCAGTGGATGGATAAAAAGTGGAATGTAAAAAATAGAAAAGGCTATATCAAGATTCATGTAGTCGTGAACATAAAAACAAAGGAGATCCTTGCGCTAGAGGTAACAGATGAGAAAGTACCTGATGGCAAAATGTTAAAAACATTAGTAGATCAAGTTTCCACTAGCTTATTAGAAAAGTGTAAGAAGAAGAAACCTATCATGATAAAATCTGTACTAGCTGATGGAGCACATGACTCCAATGTAAACTTTAGATATCTTGAGGATAAAAAGATCAAACCCGGAATAAAGGTAAGAAAGAACTCTATCGTATCACCAAAGAATAACAGGTTAAGAAACAAGGAAGTATTACAACAGACAAAAGAGGATCTACTGAAATGGAAGAAGAAAAGAAAATACGGTCACAGATGGATGGCAGAGACTGTTTTCTCAACACTAAAGAGAACATTTGGTGAGTATATGTATCTGCTACCAAGTTTAATAACATGGTAAGGGAGATGATGATAAAAGTGTCATTGTATAACCTGTTTAGAAGAATCTAAAGAACCACTGAAGGATACGACCAAAGGATAAGGAATCAGGAAACAAAGTAGTATAAATGGAAAATGTATGTGATACACCATCACTCTTTTTGGGTTTATATACATTAATTGTCAAGACTTTACACTATTCTATTATGCATAGGAAGTATATGTACATTATTAAGAATAAAAAAATTAGATTCAAAATTGTAGGAAAAACCCTGAAGGTGACCCAGCTTGCCTTTAAGTATGATTACTTTTCAATACCTGCATTATCATATGCGTTCGCCTTAGCTTTACTATTCAAAAGATCTCCTTGATTTAGATTTTGATTTCTAATAGCTGAATGTAGATTAGCAACTTGTGTTTGTTTAGTTATTATGCTACCAACAGGAACAAGGGTAATATCTAGTATTTCAACTCCCATCACAATGCTACCAAGCCTTATGACAACAATATTGCCTATCTTTGAATCAAGTACTGCACTTTTTACTCCTACTATGGTATTATTTCCAATCCAAACAGGTCCGTAAACTATTGAATCATGTGTTTGACTTACATTGCCACTGATGAAAATAGCATGCCCCTGATCAAACCTCGTATCATTTCCCAGTAATCGTTCTCCATTCTGAGAGAACCTTTTGTTATTATTATTTACCCATCTTTAACTGCATCAATAGCATGCAGTATGACTCCATCTTGCATGTTAAAATAATCTCCGATATGAATTGGAACACCTTCATCTGCTCTACAAGCAGCTGTAGAGGTTATTAGTACATCTTTCAGGATTATAGAGAGATCACCGTTATTGCAAAGATTTTACGCTATACTAATCATCCCCATAATTTTATTCTTTTTTTAGTAAAAATTTTTTTTGCTGACTCAATGATCCTAAGAAAAAAGTTCTTGAATTGTGATAAAGTAATCTCACAATCTATCGATAATCTCCCTAACGCTTATCGATAATCTCCCTAATACCCAATCAACTAAACAGGTATTTATCAACGGATCTAGAATATTCTATTTTTATTCACAAGTTTAAACTTCACTCTTTGAGTTTAAAATCATTTCAAAACATCGTCACTATTTGATCGACACGTATATGATGATTCTATGACAAACCAGAAACAGCACATAAAAAAACCAAATTTGGATCTATCTTTTTTTGAAATAGTTCATTTTCACCGTAATTGCAGTTTTTAGTACTTTGAGAGTAATAAATTAACCATTTATAGGTTAATTAATGATATTTATGATGATTTTTTGGATTCTTCATAAATATTTTATACAAACGACTATAACGATATTATCATAAATGAAAATACTTATTTACCTAGGGCTTGGGTAATCCCTGATGAACAAAATTAGAAATTTAAGCATCTTTATTGTAGCATTTTCTGTAATGATGATTGGTGCATCAGCAGCATCCGCGGTAGGTTCTATTAGTCCAGTATTTGCTAGCACAGATGAATCTAACAATGATCAATCTAACAATGATCAATCTGATTCAAGTCAGACAGATAATGAACAACCAACATTAGAAACTGTAGATACTCATTTGGAAAATTGTATTCAACAAATAGAAAATGATAACACCGATGAAGCCTTAAATGATTGTCAAAATGCTGATAATGAGTTAGATAGATTAATAGCTAATGCAACTGGATGATGATATAAAAGGGTCGAAATAGAACAAATTCGTTGTAACTAAATGAATCAACTCTAACATATTATTTTTATATTTTTTTATCACCAGTCCAAGTTTATGATTATTAAAATTCATAAAATGACTACATTTCTACTAAAATGGATAAGTATCAGGAATTTTTTTGCCGAAATAGTAAATGAATTTGCTCTCTACATGCATTCATTTAGAACCACATCTATTTTGTCTTTTATTTGAAAAAGGTTTTTTTTATTTACGGTAATACTATGAGATTCGATCAAGTTTTCGCCCTCATAAACTTTACAAACTATTGAATACTGATTCTCATACTTGTTGTCTCCTTTGTGTTGTTTGTAAAGATCATTAACTTCGATAATCCGACGGATTTTGTTTTCGTCTCCCGTTGTATTTCCTGGCGAGGTTACCAACGATATTAAAGCCTGATAAAACTTCATTTATTTGTATCCGCATAACGATGTCTATGTTCATTATCAGAATAAACTAATTTTACTGAATTTTATGTTCTATCTATTTATCTATTTATCTATTTATCTATTTATCTATTTATCTATTTATCTAATCCAGATATGCGAAGTGATGGATTTAATCCGATCCTTTCTGCTGATATTTGTTACCTATCTAGATATTGTTTTAAGAATGTGTAAATTCTTGACTGGTCATGTCTGATTCTGGAGTATTAAATAAATGATCTGAAACCACATGGGCATATCCATTTGTCTAGAACCCTCTAGAACTAAAACCATCTAGATTTTTGATTATAGTAAGAAAAAAAAGATGAAATAAATTATTTACTTGCAGTGACCTTTTGTCCAGCCTACATTGTATCCTTTAGCATAATCCCCTGATCCCGGAGAATATCCCCAGCAGTGGTCATGATCCCACCAGCCCTGTTGGCATCCTTTTATCCAATTCTGAGACATTCCAGAGTATTCTGTGCAGTAATGCGGTGAGCTTTTGCATTCTCCTTTATTCCATCCAACTTTATATCCCTTGGCTACTTCACCAGTTCCTGGGTTGTAACTTTTGCAATGGTCATGATCATACCAACCTTGTTTACATCCTTCTATCCATGCGTTTGACTTCCCTATTTCATCTGCACAATAATGTGTAGCAGCATTTACGGATTTATTGACGACCAATGATGGGACTACGGCGATTGATATTGCAACAAGTGCTATTGCGAGTATCTTTATATTAGTATCCATTAAATTGTTCATATAATCTGGATATATAAAAGCATTTTAAGTGCAGTTAAATCAGAAATGCTATTCTAATGTTACCCCATTTATCAAAGATGTTGTAAATATTAGAAGAGACATGAAAGTCCCATGATTATGAACATCATTTAGATTATCATCTATTGTTTGGATCCAACACGGGGTAAAAATAAAAAAAATTCAATAAACAAAGAAAATTTTAGGATTGATTTCTCCTCGGGATCAACAAGAATGACTGGATTTATTTGAACTCGATTCTTTTTTTCTTCATATCAAATAAATAATGACTATTGCCTTAAATAATTCATGAATCCTAATGTCCTCATTTTGGAAATAATTGACAATTCCTAAAAAAGTCAGTTGACTAGAGCTAAAATACAACCAACAAAACAATTTCGGGTAGCATTCTAACTCTCATCGCAATATCAATAGCAATAGCAATTACGTCAAAATTTTTTATTTTAATTATCTAAAAAATGTAAAGTGCGGGATTTGAACCCGTTAATTTCATAATTTCCTTATCTTGTCAATTAGGTCAAGTGAATTGGACCCAACGTCAGTTGTGATATAGAGCAAGTGACTCTCGTCAAATGGCATGGTTATGCGCTTAATTTTTTCGTACTCCGCTAGAGCATATTTTCCTTTTCCTATTTTTGAAGCCAATTTGCTTCTTGTTTTCCATGCGTTAATAGCCAACTGCAAGGATTCCTGACTTTCTTCTTTTGATAATAAGTTTGTAGTTCCGGGATTATGCTCCGAATACAGAATCTTTTCATCCTTAGTATCAAATATTGTTACAAACCTTACTGCAGAATCCATACTCAATATCCTTTTTCCTAGTTCATTGTATTCCAATATTACAACTTTATATCATACTTTTTTATAAATATACACT
>JAKDMR010000096.1 GCA_030452275.1 Candidatus Nitrosocosmicus sp.
TGTAAGAATAATTTCAGCTTTCCAATAAATACAAACTCCGAGTGCCAATCATTTCAAATTTTTTTTAGCCTTAATGTATCCGACTAATATAGTAAATTCTACAGAATTTATAATATTGAGCCAAAAGGTTTAATGCATTAAGCAGAAGTTCTTGAGATTCTTATCCTGAATGAAGGAATCTTAATAATATAGACTCATAATTGTTATACACGACACCATTATTACTGTTCCAAAGATTCAAAATAATTGTTAATCCATCTCTTTATGTCCTTTAGACAGTCCAGCGTAATTCCATTTCTGTCTAACTCTGATTGCAAAGTGTCATAGGGACTATTTTTGTTGACTTTTATTGCTATTTCTTTGAGCAAACTATTCTTAATTAGATTGCAGTGATTGATGACTGAATAAGACTCGTTTTCTTCTCTGCTATATTCGCAGAACCTATCTATAATTGCTTTTTGTGTATTATTTGGAAATACACGTGGATTTCCATTATCTGATAGAATAGTTTTCAACGAAATTACTTTTTCATCAGAATTGGTAAGTGCATTGAATTTTCTTTGAAAATCAATCTTTGCACATTCCTTTTCATACCCGTGTCTCTCTGTTTTTTCCTGCTCATAATCAGACCTCTTCATTTCTTCGATATATATAGCGATTTCGTCTTGTAATTTTGTAATAGCCTTAAATGTATCATCCGATAGATTCACGTGGACTAATCGTTGTGTATGAAAACTATAGAAATATCGCCTTATCCTTTCCAAATACCTTTTTGTAACTTCGTACTTCAACTTGGTAATACTCATATTACGCAATTGTTGCTCAAAGTCTTGAGCAACATCAAAAATAAAATCTGAAATAAACGTTTCATTATGTGTGTGAATATAATCTTTGTAACAATCATAAAAGGATAAGAAAGGAAATCGCTTCTTTATTTGATAAGATGAATTTGAACCAAAAATCTTTTTGACGGAGGTGCGCTCATAATCTATATTTTTTATACTGTAAATAGATCCATAAGCCGAATCAATCTCATCTTCTAGATTCCTGTATTCATCTATACTTGATACACTTGAAACAATTTTTTCAACACTAGTAACATCTAATTTGCCATCATATATTAAAAAAAGATATAGTAATCCCCTTAAATTCAAAACATATTTTTCCTCATCTTCGGTAGAAACAATATCAATATAGTCAAGGAAAGAAAAATTTGGAATAAAATTAAAATTCCTTATCGTTAGTCTAGTGCCCTTTTCTCTTCTAACATAAAAATATGGTTCAATTTCAAGATCTGTAAATCTTGACTTTTGAAAAATTCTTATTTGATCCTTTTCTAATTTTTTTGTCTCGCTTAAATTAGTGAAATTTATCTCGATACGAAGATAATTATTCCTGTGATCTGATATTTTAATACACTTTATCTTATTTTGATTCTCGTCTTCTTTTTCTGGAGTATCAAATAAAAGATCATCTTTACTTTCACACTTGAAATAATCCTTATATTCCTTAAAGATTTTGTTTCTAAATCTTAGTGGTTCCAATATGAATTCACCCGACTGTTTGGTTAGAAAATCGTCTTCTGTAAAGACTAAATTTGACGGTAAATAAGGGGAGGCATGATATAATCTTTTTTTAACTTCGTACACATAGTTTTGCCTATGAGGGCGGTTTTTTACCCCTACTGCATCTTCGATTTCTGCTATAGACATAGGCACTGGACTCATTCCTAAGCAGTAAAGAAATAACCTTTCGACTTTGTTTTTGTCAGTCTTTTCCTTAGTTTTCATATTTTTAAGCACGAAACCTGTCAGGTCGCTATCTTTTCCACCTTAAACTAATTTAATAATATTATGTTAAAACATCAAAAGGCTCATGAAAGAGTCTCTCTATATATTCCGAAAAGAATCTACCGCGAAATTGATAAAGAAAGATCTGACATCCCTCGTAGCAAATTTATTCTTCGTATTTTAGAGCAATATTTTAAAAGAGGAGTTTAATCTTAATGCAAGAAACAATTTCCTCGGACCTAACATTAGGTAAATGTCCTATAAGCTGTAACATTTGCAAAACAGTATACAGAAATGATGCGATAGAGTTCAAAATAATTTGTGAATGTCCTTGTCATAAGGACAAAAAATAGGAAGTTTTAGGAATGATAAACGTCAATAATTATACTAATACTAAACTTAATAAACATTTTGATTCAAGTGAAATCAAACTAATTGAATTACATCGCCTATTACAAGAATTTTTTGTAGTCAACTTGTTTGAAGTTACCCATATTGGAATGATAAAAAATATTCTCATACAACAGGTTATGAATCCTAATTCCACAATTACTATTGGAATTAGTTACTTTGAAGAAAATAAAAGAATTCTTTATCTGATGCAACAGTTAACGGAAGAAGCGAGAGTAGAGTCAATACGCATAGCATTACAAAAGTCATTTAAAATCGACTTAAATAATCGATTAATTACTATCGATTATTCAGATTCTACTTTTATTCAAGGAGGAAGATCGTGTGAAATCTGATCATCGTGATTCAGATAGTTTAAATTACGACAATGATGGAAAACCAGGTTTCAAGATAACTGAAGATATCTCTAATCTGGGAATAAAAGAAATCACTCTGGACAGAAGTATATTGCAATTTATTTTTGAGGATAAAACTATATGTCCAGTATTTGTGGGAAGTTCTAAATCTTCTATTCAAAAATTATGTAAAGACATTAGAATCAAACTATCCAAGAAACTCCAATTCGTAGGTAACTCGCAATTAATAGATCGGGGATTATCGAATATTGAAGATCAAATAGTTTTGAACCGAGATGAAATTTTTGTTTCTACTACTTCTACGGATAACGATATAAATATACAAACAGAATTCTCCATAAAATTTCATGATGAAATTAAGACCCTTAGATTTCAATTCCAAAAAGCATACAATCCTTATGTGGAATGGCAATCCAAGGTAGCAGAAAAATATGACAATCTAGAAAAGATATTCAAAAAACATTATCCCGAAGCCTGGATATTCATGGAATTTTGCTTAACGGTTAAATCAATACTGAACGTTATGGATTTTACCCTTCCATTTATGGGTGTAATAGTCGCACCTCCGTCTTCAATGAAAACAATGGTAATTCAGCTCTTTAGAAAATATGTCCATGTCTTTTACACAGACGGCTTTACTCCTAGCTCGCTTGTCTCGCATAATGCCGCATTGAACGAGGAACAACTACAAAAAGTCGACATGTTACCAAAAATGAAAGGTAAACTAGTACTTACTCCCGAATTAGCATTGTTTTTTACAGGCAAGGAGGACGATCTTCAAAAGACTATGGGAATAATAACCAGAGTCCTTGATGGGCATGGTCTAGAGAATGATTCTGGAGCCCACGGTCATAGAAAATATGGAGATACTATGTTTGTATGGCTTGGAGCTGCAGTAGAGATACCTTTTAGGGTATGGAAACTATTGGGAACTCTAGGTCATAAAATATACTTTATACGGCCTAACTTTCAAAAGAAAACGGTTTCGGATTTAAAACGAATTGCCAAAAACAACAATTTTTCCAGTATAAACAAGGAAATTGAAGAAGCGCTTTTAGATTATTTAAGAGTAGTTGATGCAGCACCTGAAATCGAAGGAAAGACAACACTTGAAAATAACGTTATAAAGATAAGATGGAACGAAGAAAAGGAGGGAGAGCAAGACAAGACTTTAGAATATCTAGCACAGCTAGCAAATTTACTTGCTCCTCTAAGAGGAGATGTCTACGTGTCTCAATCAAAATTTACAAAACATAAATCTGATTATAATAACGAAAATAATGTATCAAATAATGAACAAAATAAACCCTATCAACAGCCACATCAAGTAGAAGGCCAAGATTATGATACCGATTTTCCGATTATTGAAGATGCATCTAGAGCAGTTGTTCTTTTACGTAATTTAGCAATAGGACATGCTATATCTCAAGGAAGAGATTCTCTCACCATTAAAGATGTTCCAATAGCAATCAAAGTTGCTTTATCAACAGCACCTGTTAGACGTGTCAGAATATTAGACCTACTACTAAAAAGCGAAAATGGGGTACTTACAACATCTCAAATATGCAATGAATTATCAATATCACAGCCTCCTGTGACTCGCACAATGAGAGAATTTGATGCTCTCGGTATAGCGGATATATCAGCTGTAGGAGAATATAGCAATTCAGAACTACAGATAAAATTGAATCAGGAATTTGAATGGTTTAGAACAGATGTATTTCTTCAATTAAAGGAAGATTTTGTTCCTTATGAAAAGAAAAATAATGAAAATGACAACTTTGACAGCCAGTCTGTTGATGATAGTAGTTTTACTGAGGATAAAAATGAAAATCATGTCGTTAAAAATGACAATACAGATAACCCAATCAGTCAAAACAAAGACCTTTTACCTCCCCTAGAAAGTAAGGAACAAGATAATATTAAATCTGATACTGTTGAAACTGTAGGACCATGTGACAACAACAAAGACTGTCACACGTTCATAGATAATCTACCCCTAGAGCCACGGCAAAAAAATGATGTTTTGGATAATGGCATAAATCAATCAGAATCACCGAAAGAAGATTATGATTTACAATCATCTTTAATACGGAATCAAAATGAAAATTGTGAGCACCACCAATTATCATCATCTTCCAATCATTCTGACGATCATAACATAGAAAAAAATAGTGTGTCTCTCTGGGGGTCAAAATTATCAGAGCATGTGACGTTGTCACAAGCAGGAGAAGAGAATCAGACCCAATATCAGGTATCTCCTACAATTCAAGAGAGCGACGGTATAAAGTACATTGCTTTTCAAGAAATTCTAAAAACAATAGAATCAACTCATGGCTCCACAATAGCAGTTAATTATGCTATTACGACTGTTTGCAAAAATAATGAAACAGTAAGAAATTATTTGGGAGACAAACTTACTTCAAGAGAAAATCGAAATGTAAGGGATCTGATTTCGAATGTTATAAGACATCCAAATATCAAGAGCATAAAAAATAAACCCCAATTGCTAGTAAGTTGGTTTGAAAACAAAGATTCTTTGAATGATTCTCAAAAAGGAGAAACGGCGTGACCAACCCATTTATCACTTCAACTGCTAACACCAATTTTACTATTCAAAGAAATGAATTGCTAAGGCAACCTTATGCTGCGCTTGATCTAGAATATAGATATGATGAGAATAATTCTCAAAAGCCGTATACGATATTCGCAGCAGCTATAGTTGATAGTTTAGGAAACATAAAAGCAAAGCATGAATCAGACTTTGTCAATCACCTGCAACCAGAAAAGGAATTAGTAAATTGGATCATGTTTGAAATTCTTCAATATAAATTAACGATTGGTTGGAATACTAAAGGCATAAGAATTAAGATAAAAGACAAGAAAGGAAACGAAAGATACAGTGGAAAGGATTCTGATCTAAAAACGATAGATAAAGTGTGTAAATATTATAATATTCCATCGATTATTGGATTTAATAGAAGGGGAGTACCATATATACGAGGATACGAATATGAACTTCGAAAAATCAGCTCATATTATTCCAAGAAAAACAAATTCAGTTATTACTATCATATAGACCTTTACAATGTCTATAACAAGAAAATGGTAATAGGCATTTACCACGGTAAATATCCAAATCGAAAACTAAGTACAGTATCGAAAGCACTCTTAGGTAAAGGAAAACTTGAAGATCTGGATGGAAAAAGAATACAACAATTACCAAAGGACAAACAGTTAGAATATGTAATTAAAGATGCATTGTTGGTAATGAATCTTTCTAAACACGATGACTATAAAATCCTTGATTTGATGAATGCCATTTCCACAATTACAAATATTCCATTTGATAGAGTGTGTCGTACAGAAATTTCTAGCTGGTGGACAACCATACTTTATGATAAGATAAATAATGGTGAATGTAAGGGTTCTACTCTAAGTATAGAAGAAAGAAATAAAAAGAAACCGTACAAGGGTGGACATGTACTTGATCCTGTAATTGGATATTATAATGGACAGATTGTTTACGTTTTGGACGTAAAGTCACTCTATCCTACAATGATGATAAATAACAACATTAGTTTTGATACTGTCAATTGTTCTTGTTGTAAGGATGATCCATCAGCATTAGTACCTCAAGAAATCATGAACTTGATAAATGATAAAAAAAGTCCAATTAAAAAATACTGGATTTGTAGATACAGTAATTACCGCGGTATAATACCTAGACTTTTAGAAACTTTTAGAAATGAAAGATTCATGCAGCAAAGGATAGGAAACCAATCGATGCAGTTAGCTTTAAAGCATCTTATCAACGGATGTTATGGTCTCTTCGGGTCCACTTTCTTTGAATTTGCAGATTATCGAGTTGCTGAATTAACTACTGCATTTGGACGTCACACATTATTGTATATGAAACATATAGCCGAACAAGTGTATGGCTTTGAAGTGATCGCAGGCGATACGGACAGTATATTTGTAACAAATGTAAAGAACAAAGATGATATCAACAAATTTCTTGCAGAGTGTTCAGTGGTACTAGAAGATGTAGAAATAGAAATGTCGGCCATCTATAATAAATTGCTTTTACTAGAAAAGAAACATTACGTTGGAATCAATGTTGATGAAATTAAAGATCCGGATGTTAAAGGAATAGGAGGTAAAAAATCTGACAGGCCTATATGGATTAACAACTTGCAGCAAGAATTTGTAGATGATATTAAAAATAATAGAAACCCAACGGTAAAACTGAGAAAGGCTTACCTTGATATGGAAAGAGGTCAGATACCTATAGAAAATCTTGCAATAAGTACTACTTTAAGAAAAGATCCTTCCGAGTATCCTGAGGGTGATGCAGAATACATTGTTGGAAAACAACTGAATGCAAGGGCAGGCTATACCATAACGTATTATAAATCAAACATTAAAGGAAAAGCTCATTCAGATCCTGCTTTCTTAAGTATAAAACAGTATCTAGATCTGTTAAGATCAACCTTTGAGAAACAGGTTAATCTGTTAGGTTACAAATATTCAAAGGATGTGGTAGGTGAAAAAACTCTTGCAGATTATTGGTAGTTTTAATTACAATAACAAAGAAGAAAGAATAGATAAGGTCAGAGAAGGCATCAGGTTCATCCTATCTCATTTTGAAAAAAGACAACAACTATTTCCAAGGAAAATATCAACAGCTTTTAGTGGTAATACTAGACAGTTTACAGTCTATAACATAGAACA
>JAKDMR010000097.1 GCA_030452275.1 Candidatus Nitrosocosmicus sp.
ACCAAAGGGCTAGAGGGATCTGATATTGAAAAGCCAGTGACTGCTCGAACTCAAACTCCTCCCGATCAAACCAAAGGGCTAGAGGGATCTGATATTGAAAAGCCAGTGACTGCTCGAACTCAAATTTCTATTCCATTAAAGAGAGAGGTCCCGGTAGTACTCAAGAACCCCTATATTCGTGAAGAGGTAGTCATAAGAAAAAAGCCAGTGAAGGAAACAAAAATAATTACTTCAGATGTGACAAATGAGGAGGTTACTTTTGAGGACAAGCCCAATAGCTATCAAGCATGAAATTTTGATTTAATGTAGTTATTGAGAAAGTTTTAACATAAGTTCAATCAAATAATTTAGATTAAAATAGTATCTGTAAAAATGGGTGGGAGTAATTTTTTTAGACCCTCTCAAGGTTAGAATGAAACCACAACTTGCGCTGAGGAGTAGTATTAATTACCTTCATTGTTTCTTTTCTTTTTGATGGCTTCCTAATTTCCTGATCTACTCAATATCATTAAAATCTATTTATTGAATGATTTTTATTGTAGTTTAACCTGGTTTTTTTTATTTTTTTCATAAAAAAACTGCTAATAGAATATTTTTTACCCACAAATAGATTTAAGGATCTGAATTTTCATATATGATTAATTATCGATGAATACCTATGATGAAATAATACAGTTAGCGCTAGAGCGTGGATTTTATTTTCCAAGTAGCGAATTATATTCTGATGCAAATGCTGGATTTTGGGAGTACGGACCAAATGGTGCAAGAATGAAGAATAAATTCTTAGATTTGTGGAGAAGAGAATTAGTTCGAAGAGACAACATGCTTGAGATAGATGGGTCTCAAATCATGAGCAAAAATGTATTCAAGGCCTCAGGTCACTTGACCAATTTTACCGATCCGATAGTTAAATGTAAAAAATGTTCAAGCTCATTTAGGGCAGACAAGCTGATACTAGAAGTGGCAAAAATAGAAGTATCAGAAGGATTGGAAAATGAAAACGTTGATGATTTAATACTACAGAACAATATCAAATGTCCCCTTTGTAAAGGTGAAATTTCCAAATCTGAAAGATTCAATATGATGTTTAAGATAGAGATTGGACCAAATCGAGATGAGGCTTACTTAAGACCCGAGACATGTCAATCCATTTTTGTCGATTTCTCCAGATTATTTAAGGTAAGCAGAGGAAAGTTACCCTTAGGTATAGCCCAGGTAGGCAAGAGTTTTAGAAATGAAATATCGCCAAGACAGGGACTTTTGCGCCTGAGGGAATTTTACCAGGCTGAGATCGAGATATTTTGTAATCCTGCTAAACTAAATGATTTGAATAAGTATGATGAGATAAAGAATACTCTTTTGAGATTTTATGATACTCGCATAGTAGAACTATCCGTTGAAGAAGCATTGGAGCAAAAGATATTACCGAATAAGTTAGTTGCTTATTATCTGGCATTACTTGTCGAGTTCTTTGATAAAACTGGAATAGACAAGAAAAGGACTAGACTCAGACGTTTGTCAGATCAAGAGAAGGCATTTTACTCCACTGTTGCTTTTGATTTCGAGGTAGATACGTCAATAGGATGGTTAGAATTGGTTGCTTGCAACTATCGTTCCGATTATGACCTAAAGTCTCATTCGGTTACCAGTAAAACTAATCTCGAAGTAATGGATGACGATACTAAAGTATTACCACACGTATTTGAACTCTCATTGGGAGTGGATCGGTGTATTTATTCCGTACTAGAGCATTCGTATTTCATAGATAGGCAAAATGATGATCGAGTTGTCTTAAAATTAAGACCATATCTTTCACCGATTCATGCTGGCGTACTTCCATTAATAAAAAAACAGGAGTTCAAGGATAAAGCTTCTAAACTCTTATCCAATATTAGGAAGGATTTTGATGTTTTCTATGATGAATCTGGCTCAATCGGACGGCGTTATCGTCGTCTTGAAGAAATCGGAACGCCTTTTGCCTTTACAATCGATCATCAAACCCTTGAGGATGACACTGTCACAGTGAGGTTTCGTGATTCTATGAATCAGGAGCGGGTTAAAATAGACGAAGCGCATTCGTTTCTGTCTAAACAGCTATTTACTTTAAGCTGACTCGAAATATTAGCGAACCGCTTACCAATATGCGCTATCTGTTTCGTCTATGTGATTTTTCTGTATATTTTTATTTTTCTTAGCTTGCAAGTCTCCCTTGTCTTTTTTTTGTTTCATGTATTCTATATAATTCTTAATTAGTGACTCTTCCTTAAAGATCCCCTCTGCTGCTATAACCGATGGAGCTTTTGTAGTTGGTAACTCTCCACAGCAATTTTCCTCAAATTTCTGTATATGATATTTTACGAATTCTATTTCATTTTTCTTGAATAGTTCTATGATCTTTTGGGACTGGGGTGAATCATCGATTAATATTATAGGCTTTCTGGCTCTCAATTAAATCCCTTGTGTAATCATTATGAGGGCACAATCAAATTAATATTTTTTTGATTACATTTTACCAAATGTTTATCTCTATCTCGAGAATTGTTGATAGGAAAATAGCAAACTAAAAATAATTTCAACTCGTATAATAAATTAAAATACACTTGAAAACCCTTTTAATAAACAACTTTTCACCCTTCATAGGCAACATTGTAGAACTATTAAATGAACTTGAGAATAATTTTGAATGCTATGATTGCAATCAAATTCATGCTCTTGGTACAGATTTAGAGTTGCTAGAGAGATTTGACAACGTCATCTTATCAGGCCGTCAACAAAACTCCTCACTTATCAACAAAATAAATTCTCGTATTGTAAAAGGGTGCTTAGTATTAGACAAACCATTATTGGGGATTTGTTATGGGGGGCAGATTCTAGGACTGACTCTGGGTTGTACATTAAAAAAGATTCACAAAATCAAAGATACAATTGAAATTGATCTACTAGAACCGACACCCATACTTGATGGCTATAAATCAGTCAAGATGTACGAGAGTCACAATTTCTGTATTTCCACCCTGTCCGATGATTTTAAGTTATTGGGAACTTCTTCTCACTGCAACAACGAATTATTTTGTTTCAATAAAAAACCATTATTTGGAACGCAGTTTCATCCCGAAAAGAGTGGTAAACCCGGAAGGGATCTTCTGGAGAACTTTCTCAGCATCCGTTAGGATAGGCAAGTGAAATTTCTAAATATCACTATACACTAAGCATTATGATTTTTATTTACTATCTAGCATAGTTACACTGTGTACAAAAATGAAAAAGATAGTAATATTCAGATAACACTTCCCCTTGTTAGTAAGAATGAAGATAATGTAGTTTTTCCGCTTGTAATAAATGTATTAACAAAATTCTGGGGTGAGATAACGCCGGAGGATGAAATATTACAGAGAATTACACCATACGCGAATCATAGAGGTTCGGTTTTTATAGAAGGGTTAGAAATTATACAAAAAAAATTCAATTTATTATCCAAAGTATACCGCGGCTCTTTAGATGATCTGAAGAAACGACTTAGTCAGGGAGTCCCTCTAATCGTTATCTTGCCTGGTATAAATGAGACAATTCAGTTTGCTACTGTTGTGACCGGTTATGATCCTGAGGAAAAAAGATTGTTGACCTATGTTCCAGAACCTGATTCATTTGGAGCCATTCCAGAAGAAAAATTTTTTAGCGAATGGGCGCAGGAGGATTTTTTAACCATGATGATATATCCAGAGGATGCAAAAGATATACTTAAAAACAGTTCTTTTATGTTTGAAAAAACTAATCGAATTTCCTTAGAAGCTGAAAGACTAAAGATCCAAGGTAAATCTAAAGAAGCATTAGATTTGCTTACACAAGCACTTGGCAGTAACGATGAAGGGAAAGACAACCCACAATTATTATTAATGATCGCAGGAATTCTTAACGAGCAGGATAATGAAAAATGTGTAGAACTTTATGAAAAAATTATAAAGCTAAATCCAAAATTTTACTTAGCCCATAGGGGACTAGGGAACTATCACCTTAAAAGGAAAAATTATTCACAATCGAAACAGCATTATCTAAATGCTATAGATATCAGTCCATCACGGTACGGACCAATCTACAAGAACTTGGGTATTGCATTCTTAAACCTCGGTAATGACGCTTCTGCAAAAGAATCGTTTAAGGAATATCTTCAACGTGTCCCTAATGCTCCTGATGCGAAAAATATTCTCGATTTCATAAATTCATAGCTGTTTCTCTACAAGGCGAACGTTATTGTGATCAATTTAATTTACATGATATCAAAATGAGCAACATCGATTTTCCATTATCCCCAGACAATGAACACGCTATCGTGATGGAGCCTACAATTAAGTCCACTTCATTCATGAAATTCTTAAAAGAGTCCGCAATTGCCTTGTTAAAATCAAATAATTATAAACCCAAGTCTATCAAAAATGATGGATTTTACGTGATAATACTCTTACACGATGATTCACAACTAGTTCAAGCTACTGAGTTATTGAGGAAGATATCAGGTGTTTCTTATATTTTCATAGGCGTAGCCATAGAGCTTGAATACGATACTTTATCTAGAAGCGTTTTATCAATAGCAAATAAGTTATTAATGGATGGCGAAAAATACCTAATCAAGATCGAAACTTCAAAATCGACCGAACCCAAAGGCAGTGCCTTCTTATATTTTAAACATGATCTTGATTTTTTTATTCAAACTGAATTATCCAGCAAAGCCAGAGGCCTTGTTTCGGTACGAGATGAAACTCAGGCCGATAAAATATTATACATACTTAATGGAAACAATACTGCATTCGTTAGCTTATTAGTGCTTAAAGGCTCTGATTGCACTCCTTTTAATTTCTTACAGGATATTGTTGTATGCCCCATTTATGATGATAGTTCTCTGCTGTCGCTAGTACAGGTTTTAGATTCTGGTTATATGCCATTGCCAATTTTTTTCTATCGCAATCGACTTCAACTGATAAAAAAAATAAAAAAATTTGATGAAATAATAAATAATTATCCAGTCGATTCTGTAACATTTTATTTGTACGCAATGGCTGATATGCCACTATCATCCTTTTTACCTGCCAATAGAGCCTCCAAGGAGCATGATATTTCCAATAAAAAAGGGAGTCAAATTCAACGATTGATTTATGAGCAAGTTATTATCAAGGTCTTAATGCATACTAATTTTGACTCTCTATATGTAAGCTTTCCATTTGTTCCTTTTATTCATCCTAACTGGTTTATAAAGAAAAACATTAAACTGTTCCATCAATCAAAAAAAATACTTCTAACACCTCTCCTTTTTAGTTTTCCTCCACGAGCATTCGAAAAGAAACTGACAAAATTAACTGATATGAACTATGCTGCACATCAAAGCATTCCTATTCGAAATTATTTAGTTGAGAGTGAACCAAAGGATTTCGCTAAAGATGAAGATAAGTATGCAAACTCAAATAACCACTTTGATTTTAAGAAATTTTCATTAAACATACGAAAGAACGATATCCTTGATGTTTTGGACTCCATCTAACTTGTTGCTTATTTTCATCAAATTCAATATTCTTTCTTCGTAAGATTTATCACAAATCAATTCGTTTAATGCATCGATAAGCATAGTTTGATTCATTGTTTTAGAATTAATCGCTTTTCCGATACCAAGTCTCTCGATCTTGGTTGAGTTTGACAATTGCTCTCCATGGCTTTCGATAGGAATGGAGATAATTGGCTTGCCATATTGAATGGCTTGTGATATAGCCGTGTGTCCTCCACGCATAATAATGATATCTGAAAGAAAAAATACTTCGTCTTTATATGGACACCACTCAAAATACCACATATTACTTGATATTTTTCTGGGGACCACATCGCCGTTTGACTTTCCTTCGGAGAATACAAATTGAATGGATGGGTGTTTCTTAAAAACATCAATGAGTTTCATTATTATGGGTATCCTAGTTCCCATTGGCCCACTTATGTGGACAAAAATAAGCGGTTTTGTACTATCAATTTGTAGAACTTCCTTTGCTTTTGAAAGGCTACTTTCAGTAATTTTTGCCCCAGGGGTTATGAATCCAACATAATCTATTTTAGATTTAATTGATTTTACAGAATTTATGGTACTCTCTGAAATGGTGTAGGGTGGAGGTAAGTCAGGTATTAGGATTCTGTCTGACATATTCCAAAGTCCTCCCATCAGCTCACCATTACATGTTTCAAAAAATCTCCCAGCCTTGAACTCTCGCAGTCTGGGGGTTAGTAGAAGTTTAATCTGATTAATTATCAAGACTTTTGGTAGGTTTAATATTCTTGCGGCTATAAGAGGGGATAACCGAGAATCAGATATAACGATCTGGGGATTGAATTTCTTCAAGTATTTTATTTCCTTATTTACTTGAACAGGGAAGTTGACTAGCCAATGTGGTATCTTATTTATATTGCTTTTAACTGAAAATTCGCCATCCTTTCCCCACATGAATTCTACTGGGGGTACCTTTTCGCACTCAAATCCTTGTTTCTTGATATAATTACTTGCCTCGCCAAAGGATGAGAAGCACATTTGAATACCGGGTCTTTTCAAATTTTCTGCTAATATCAAAAGTCTACTGGCATGACCTAAACCCACGCCATACGGTGCCAGATAAACCCTCTGCATCATAAACACGATTTTTGAAGGGACTAAAAAGTGTTCAGTTGACTATCCAGTCCACAGGCCAAGAGCAATATGAGTACTAATGAAACCATCAAAAATTCTAATCTTGAATGCAATAAAGATAGCTTTGTAAACTACAGTAACATAATATTACTACAGATTTGACCTATTATAAAGGAGAATCTTATTCGTTAATTTTTTGACCATTTGTTTTGATTTTAGAGATCTCAGGAATCATCCAGATAAATTTAGTGTGAATGCAATTATTTGATTGGTCAGCTTCACATTGTAACTCCCCATTTACATAGAACACATCAACTAGAATTTTTTTCTTTACGTCTTTTAGGGTTATTCTGTTTCCTTGATAGGAATCAACTGATAAAGATGGAGCAACCCTTGACAGGAACTCCTCTTTTTCCAAGTATACTTGTAGAAAATCGTTTACATATTCCTTAATATTTAGGCGTTTTTGGATTGCCCTCTGTTTCATCTTGTCGTAATTTTCCACAAAGATTTCTACGGTAACCACGCTCCTTCCTCCTCTTCTAACAGGCATAAATCATATTAGCATGTGCTTCTGTTTAATAATTTCTATTGACATGTGAAACAATGTGGACAGATATTTTTATAT
>JAKDMR010000635.1 GCA_030452275.1 Candidatus Nitrosocosmicus sp.
ATCACAATTGTAAACTGTTTAGCATACTTGTGCTAATTGGTATATTTGTAATTGCCTTTGAAGATATTTCAGAAAACTATGAATCAGGAAAAAGTCAGAAACAGCTAGGAATTATTTGAATCCTTTGAATTTATTTAAGAATTCATTTTTAGAGATTCTCTGAATATTCTGCAACGTAAGAAGACAGAAAGAATGGATAAAAAAATAAATCACAATAATGAACTTTATTAAGAACCATTTCAAACTATATTTGAAACTACATGCAACAACTCGTCTAATATCAGATCTGTGAACCCAGTTTGCTTCGCTCCTCGGCTATGTGAGTGGTAGTCTTTCTGCAGCATATGTAAATAGGAAGCAACAATTACAACAATAAATGCTAATTTTACTTTGAATCTACAATTGTCTATTTTAATTGTATTTAATATTGTGGCTTTATCTGCAAATTCATAATAAATCATTTAATACTAATTTCAGTCCAAAGTTGGACTCGTAATATATCTATTACTAAACCCCCTGGGTCCCCATTAATCAAATCTATTCAACGTAAACATATTGTCGTCAGATTGTATTAGAACCCTACTACCACAAGGAACCTAATCTCCCATAGAAATAATATCTTATTTTAGTTGAACTGATCATAATTTTGTTTTACCGACGAATCTTAATAACAAATAGAATTCCAATATATGTGACTATGTTTGATATAGCTACTATTTCATCACATAATTTAATTTCATTTCTGAATATTTTTGGAGATGATCTTTTGAGGGCCACTATATCCCTTTTTGCCGTAATCAACCCAATTGGTACTATACCTTTATTTGCCAGTATGACTCAAAAAATGCAAAAAGTCGAACGAGATAGGGTATTAAAAACAACCGTTATTACAGCGAGTGCTTTACTAATGATCTTTGCAGTTGCAGGAACGCAAATTCTATCAATCTTTGGGATTACAATATCTAGCTTTATGATTGCTGGTGGGATATTGCTTTTTGTGGTCTCAATAGAATTGTTAACTCATGGTGGTTGGAGATTTGGAGGAACTGTTTCTGACGAATCGGGTGTAGTTCCATTAGCATTTCCTTTGTTGGCCGGCCCGGGTGCCATTACTACTGTGATATTATCTTTTCAGATGTCTGGATTGATGGTAACAATACTATCAATTGCAATCGTGATGGGGATAACTTATGTTGTGTTCTTTCTAACAGGAAAGATATATAAGATACTAGGTAGACGCGGTTCACTTATCATTACTAGGATATTTGCAGTTCTGATTGCAGCAATTGCGGTTCAATACGTGGTAGATGGTTTAAAAACAATTTAACCTCAATTTATGAATCCTTTGGAAATGGTTATAAAAATACTCACCGTTTGATTTGAAGGCGCTGTTAACTTAAGGATAAACCTATAGCTTGAAGATACTCTATTTCAATTATGTTCGGTAAAAAAAACAGAACATCTTCATATGATATAGATCATGCTTTGTATTTGTATTTTCTTGGATTGTCAACTAGAAATGTTGCTAAAGCAATGTTCTTTTTACACAAGGTAAAGAGAAGTCATGTTGCAATCTGGAACTGGATTCAAAAATATCGTCCTAAAAAGATCTCGTTAAACAGAAAGAAAATTGAAGAATACATAAGATCTCTTGCGTAATTAGCAGTGCTTAATCGTGTCCTTTAATTATCGTCCATTATGTAACGAATAGATATTCATTATTCTGTAGTTTACCAATCCTGATACTATGCTTGATATTCTGTCATACTTTCTGAGCCTGTTTCTAAACACATCATTC
>JAKDMR010000636.1 GCA_030452275.1 Candidatus Nitrosocosmicus sp.
TTACTATAATGAATCCTCCTTCTTTATTGGATTAATTTGTTTTCGCACCCCACCAAACAACATAACTAAGAGGACTAGTAATAAATTGCAAAAAAACAGGTTTCGTAAACAAAGGTAAAAAGTCAATCCATCCTTAAGGGATTAGTTCTGGTAACTACCAATTTAACCCAAGATTATTTGTCGAATTAAAAATATTATAGCCAAGTAGAAATTTACTCATTAACTTGTGCATGGGGTCTAAATGTAGTTTTCATGTCTTGTCTAAATTTTCTTAGAATAGTGTTACCATTATATAGTATAGTTGAAACAAACCATATAAATATTACTTACCCTCCCATCGTGCGTATTTAACCCTCGAATCCCATCGGATAAAGGTTTTCATTAAGTACATTATCTAGTAATAAATACCAAATAAACTCTTGTAAGTAATACAGTACTCAAGAACAAGTATGAAAAAATAGAGGGGTTGCAAGCACGGAAAGTGGGGATAATAACCTGGCTTATTGTCAACTGTTTTGTATATCTTCGAAAATGATACTAAGTAAATAACGCTGTGAAATATCTCAGTTTCCTGTAAGTCGAATAAAAACGCCTTTCAATTGCTCACCTTGTTCACATACCATTTTAATCAACGTCATTCACTATTGGTCTATACAAAATAAATAAAACAGTATATTCAATTATTCAATCAATCTTAGTAAATCATTAAATTCTTCCTTTGAAATTTCACCTTTTACAAGCCTGAGTTTTAAAATTCGTATCAAATCATCCTTTGATTTACTAGAATCTGTAAAACCCAAAGAATTGTTTGAAATAGCATGAGTAGGAGCTTTTGGTAGTGATTTTCTCTTTTCATCTAGCACACGTTTGTACAGTTCATGACTCCATTTCCTAATTGCTTTTCCGCCAAATGAGGGTATCCCAAAAACTGGCTTTTGTAGTACACCATATTCATCAATATAGGGAACGGATAGCCGATTTGCCTTTCCCTCATATCCAAACAATCCACCAACCATGACATTTACATCTTCCACTGGAACTCCAATACCGCCTCCTCCGAGTACACCCCTAGTATTTTCTTCAGATATGCCATAGCCGCCTATTGCAATTGATGAAAAGGGAATAATAATATCAATTCTTTTTTCTTCATCCTTTTTATTCTTTACAAATACAAGAGATCTCTCATTCAAAAAAAGTTGTCCGTTTTCGTGCTTTTTAAATGTACCTCCAGAAGGATACGCTTTATGACCCCCATGGTATTCCGCAGATTCATTTTGAAGAATTACGTTTCCATGAATTTTTAAATAGCAATTCTCACACAAGAAAGTCAGGGTCCTAGATCTGTTAACAAAACATTCTGTGCAAAGACCTGGATTTAAATAAATCCTAATTTGTTTTTTGTACGCTGGGTTGACTTCAGCTTCCTTGAGAAAGTTGACATGATCAATGAATACATTTACTGCTCGCTTCTCTACATAAAACCTAATTGTTTTTTGTATTCTATCTCCAGCAGTGACTTGTTCAAAACTTAATTCAATCCCGTTACTATCATATTTTATAAAACCACCCCGAGTTTGATTGAATGGCTCTACTTTTTGTATGGAACTTACCAATATATTAAGAAATGATTGTGACGTCCTATTTTTTTTAAACGACATATAAATTGAATCCTCAGTTAGATCAACTATTAACATTCTACAGTCATTTATTCCACCAATTTCGTCATCATCAATGAATTCGATATAATATACTTCAGGAAAGTCATACTTAAGGAGCAACCAAAGTATATCGTCATAAA
>JAKDMR010000637.1 GCA_030452275.1 Candidatus Nitrosocosmicus sp.
TAATTTTCTTCATAAATTATTTTATTAAATGTTTGTGGTGAATAATTTGCGATTAGAATGTTAGCATCAAAAAACACAAAAACAATTGCAGTGTTCGTTATAGCAGTATTTGCTGTAATGATGACACTTGGTCCGGCAACATCAAGTTTTCAAAGCGCATTTGCAACCAATGGTGTAGATAGTGAGCAATGTAAGGATGATGAAGATTACTATGAAGATAATGAAGAAGCATGTGATAAGGATCTAAGACTTCACTTTGGTGAAGATTATGATGGTGACTTTGGTTCAAAAACAATTGACGAAGATGATGACGACTATGACTACGATAATTATGGTGATGGAAATAAAGCAAGTCAAGGCATCGGTCAATCACAATCTTCGAGTCAAAACTCACAGTGTATTTCTGGAGACGATACCGATGAGTCTTGCAACAACATCAGCGTTCAAAGTCAATCAAATACTGGAAACAACGCTTTAGCACAGGACGGAAATGGTGATGATGATGGAAATAGAGCAAGTCAAGGCATCGGTCAATCACAATCATCTGAGCAAAATAGCCAAGTAGTATCAGGTGAAGATACAGAAGGCTCAGGAAACAACTTTAGCATCCAAAACCAAGAGAATTCAGGAAGTAACGCAGCAGCACAAGGCTAACCATCCACCTCTTCTCATATTTTTTTAACGCAAAACGATAGAATTAATGTTTGACAAAATGAAAAGAAATTATAATAAAATTAACCACAAAGAAGATTACAATTATAGAAGTAAGTTTCGAAGCACAAGTAAAATCAACAGCGAATATTATTACTATAAAAAACCGTTTAAAGAAAATGCAAGAATCGATGAAATGTTTGGTTTTGAATAAATAATTAATTTATTGACTTTCGAAGTAATCCAATTATAAAAACAGCTTGTTTAAATCCAATTCTTCAATAGAAGAATTAGACATTTGTAACTATGTATCAAAAAAAGTTCATGCAAATACAATAAAGTCCACAGAATCATTCTGGTTTTTTTAAAATTAACTGTTAAAAAGGATGGTTACCTTTTCTAATCATGTATTTAGAAAAAATTTCTGCTTTCTCTCCTTTTCCTATAAGAATCATCGCTGGAATAGCTTTTATTTTCCACGGCTTACCAAAATTTGAAAATTTACAAGGAACTCAAGGCTTTTTTGCTTCCGTTGGTATACCAGCTGAATTAGCTCTGGTAATAGGACTGTTAGAGGTTATAGGAGGAGTATTACTCATTATTGGCTTAGTTACAAGAATAGCCTCCATTCTTTTCATTATAGAGATGATTGGTGCTATTCTCATAGTCAAAGCAGGTAATGGTTTTACAGGAGAAGGTGGTTTTGAAGTCGATTTATTGTTGATGTTTATTTCAATTAGTCTTGCACTATCAGGACCTGGCAGAGTATCTATAGAAAGAGATGTATTGAAGAGAGAGATATTTCCAAAGATCGCATATAAAAAGGATAGGAATTCTGACAGTAAGTGAAATCATAACTTAAAAGTTCCATACTTTTTAAAATTTTCATATCCAATTTTTAACTAAAAAGCAAATAGCAAAAAAACATTGATTATGAAAAAGATGGTGAACAACGTGAAATACGGTCTAGTTTCGATGCTATGGCCATGATTGCAATTGGCATTAAATGACTGTTGGAAAATCTACCACATAATTTGCAGGAAAAAGAATTTCCTAATGATAGAAAGAAGTTAAGTGAAATAGTAATGGAAGGGGCTTTTAGGATAACGAAACAAATAATGCATTCCAATCAAAATTAAAATTTA
>JAKDMR010000638.1 GCA_030452275.1 Candidatus Nitrosocosmicus sp.
GCTAATGGTACAATCCACGTCAACAACTGCGAGTGTAGAAGTAATCTTTACCAATATGGATAAGAAAGTTCATGGGTGTAAACAAACACAACTTACAGATATATTCAAAAACATTTCAGTTCATTCACAACAATAGAAGGACCAAGACACGAGAGGAAAGGTTCATGAAAATTCTTTATAATTAGCAGCTGAAACATTCAGAAATAAGAGCGAAGATCAAAATAGGAATGGCCGAAGGAGAAAATGTGATGATTCAATATGGAAAAGATAAGAGTTCTCAAATAGATTTAATAGGATATGTCATGAACGTTACTGCCAAAATAACATCGATTACTTTACCTAACAGGATTTCTGTAGGAGGAACCATTTATACATTATTACATCCTAAAATACAATCCGACTTTGAAATAGTCTCTAGAAAATAAAAACTGGAAATATATTGATATGCACAATCAGAAGCCTTACAAAGTATTTACTACTAAAAATACAAGTCAATAGGTCTTTGATGGGCACTGTCAACTTGAGCGTTCAATTACGTATGAATTTAGAAAATCTTGTTATATGAATCATCCATATCAAAGCTCTGTATATTAAACGTATTTTCGAGTTGTTATAAAATAAATTAACCAATAGGAAAAATATAGTTGAAAAACAATCGAAAATTTCGTTAACTTTGCAGGTACGAAAATCTGTCCATTCTGAAGATAAGATACCAATGGAAGATGCTTTAGAAGAGTATGATTCATGCTCTTTAATATGTCATAGCAGATTTTAGCAATGGGATAATTGATATCTTCAAAAAGATATGGACTTGACTATGGAGTCTACAATGGATTGACTGGTATTAACCTGCCTTGGCAATCAATTGATTCTATATCCGTGAAATTACCTTTAGGCGGCGATGACAGAAAATAATCTCATTATCTACAGGAGCAAACTAGGCACAAAAAACCCATTTTAACAAACAAAGAGGAGATTTCACTATCTATTGTCATATCATTTACAAGTATCTACAATATTAATCGACTAACAAATGTATTTGATAATATAAAATAGTAAGGTCAGATAGATCAAGATTCTTTGTTTTTGCAGTAACCATCGTTACTTTTTTTTAGTGTGCATGGGGAGGTGGTGCACTACCTTTTGAGAGAGATTCATTATATGTACCTTCGGTTTTTTCGTGATATTCCAGATTAGATTGATCTACCTTAATTGCTTGGGGAGGACATACAGATACACAGGCCATGCACCAAATACAATCATGTTCTCTAATCGGATCGGACTTGTCGGTATAATCTTTTCTTTCTTCCTTTTCTGTGCTACCAGTTCCTTCACTTGTCGCATTTATCATCTCTATAGCTGGAATATCTTGTTCTGTCCTATACCATTGAAATACTTGTACGGGACAGGCTTCTATACAAGCCCCATCAGCAAAACAAGAATCCCAATCTACTGCGACCATAGTCCCATGAACTCCTAATCCCACATATTCTTCCCCTCTTGCTTTATATGCATCCTGAACTTCATTGCTGGTTGAGGTTTCTGCGTCAGTTCTCCCCGGCCCCCAAACATAGTGAAAGTGTTCATTATCAGAAAGGCTATGTTTTCCAATTACTTTATGACTTTTTGGAAATTCTAGGTCTATTGGCATATCAAAATACGTTTAACAATACTTATAACCACTTACAGTTGTATCAGAGTATAAAGTCATCAACACACCTTAGCTAATTTTCTCTAGTTCATATTTGTAAAAGACAATTATTAACTATATTGAAAGATTAAGATAAAT
>JAKDMR010000639.1 GCA_030452275.1 Candidatus Nitrosocosmicus sp.
TTTTATGAAGTACTTCTTATATGATATGTTTGAAAAACATCCCGATTCTAGAAAATAGATTTTTTAAGTGTTGTGAAGTCTCTCAATAGGAACACGAAAACCAGGCAATTCAATTTACAAATCCCAGAAAAAATCTGTTTGTTTTCCGCTTAGACAGAATTACAAAGATTTATCTAATTAAAACTAAGAACACAGGAAAAAATGTATGAATCTTGAGAAGAATCCAACTACTGGCAAGGTCCTAGAACTTTTCGGACCAACTTTGGAATTTCTAACATCTCCGCAGGACACTCAAAGCGACTTCTGTATTAAGAGGGATAATACCTCCTGCTGTATATGTTCCCCTTCACTCCCATGCGGATACAGAAGATTTTTTCATTATTTCAGGCGAATTGGACTGCCTAAGAAAAGAAAGAGAGGATCACAAATGGATCAAAGCATATGCAGGTGATTACATTCACGTTCCTTGCAATGCAAGTCATGCATGGCGCAATGTTTCTGGTTCAACTTCAACAGTCCACATTCTAACGACAAAGAAGATGAGACAATTTTTTCAAGAGGTTAGAAGGTTAAAAAACAGTGCCGCTTTACCTCCCCCTACACCACAAGATCTTGATCATTTTGAAGCAGTTAGCAGAAGGTACGGATATTGGAATGCCTCTCCTGAAGAGTACAAAATGGTCGGCATACATATAAGTTTTTAATCTTTATCTTTAACCAGCTATTCTCCAGTAATTTAATAAGGATTATGAAATACAATGCATCAGTCTAATTGATTAGATTATAAATATTCATTATATATTTTAAGAACTCTTTACGTTAGAATAGAAACACGGCATCTAAGCCTATAGAACCAGTGGTTTAAAAGTATGTATTCCAAGGTTTGTTTTCTGCACTACTTTTTAGATCGAAACTAATGTCACCTTTAGGCTAACCAATCATGTTATAAGTACAGATTTTCACATACTTGCAGAATTAAGAGCTAATAGGGACTTTCATAACCGTATTACTTTATTCAAAATCAAGATATAAAATGAGATCATATATAGATTAATTATAAAATTACAATAGATGATTAATAGAATAAAGAAAAAGTTATTTTTGAAATTCCGATACAAATTATTATTTTATTGACTTTACTAAAAATAGGTAGCAATATGACGATTGTATGATTCTTAAACGAACCATTTAGACCAAAAGGTATCATCATCGAGTGATGAGTCAATTAGATAATCAGGTTGTTTATCAACAAATGTATCATTTACTCTAATCATAACTGCTGTCGTGTAATTAAATTCAATAATATTTCCTATGAAAATAGGATCGATTGTTATCTCCACATTATCAGTCATTTTGTCTATCTTTGATAAGGGTAGTGAATATTCGTTTTTGATATTATTATATATTGCCAAATACCATCCTTTATATTTAAAACTAGAGTCGCTACCAAAGTTAGGGATTATTATGGTAAAAATCGGATTCTTGTTATTTAATGGATCAAGATGACTTATTAGCCAAATATAGGTTTATTCATATTTTTTGTTTTTATTTGGATCATCATCTAAATTAATAGTGAAAATCGAATTGTTGTTATACATTTTACTCATTTGGGTAAAAACAATGTCGTAAAATCCATGGATTTCAGGCATTGGAGTTTTCTCAAGAGTAATGAGATGAGTATCATATTTGGCATCGACAGTGCTACCGACTAGTACGCTAGTCTAATTTAGTGAATTAACTGAGGCTGGGTCATAATTCCAAACGAATAAAGCTAGTCTCATAGAGTA
>JAKDMR010000098.1 GCA_030452275.1 Candidatus Nitrosocosmicus sp.
GAATGTTTGGAGAGTATACATCCGCCACCAAGTTTCACAACATGCTAAAAGAGATAATGATAAAAGTATCATTGTACAATCTGTTTAGAAGAATATAATACACCTAGCAGAGTTTCATTGGGGGTTATGGAATTATGCAACAGAGCACAGAAAGAGACTTATTGTATGTACCTTTGGAGTATATAGAATTTAATGAAATGCGATATGATTCAAGGCGTATATTAATTTACCAAATTATTATTTTTCGGAAAAAATCTTTAAATTTATACTATTCTTTAGTAGTTGATTTTACATATTTTTTTAATAGTATACCAAATTTAAGAGTAAGATTCTAGATGATGAGGTTTATTTTTGTTACCTTTGAAGATTTATAGTAAACCGCTATCCAATCAACTAAAACATGTGAATGTTTTTTAATATGTATAATAGATATAGATTTAAATCCACATTCTTTTTATCTGGATCAATCATGGATCCTCTTAAAAAATTTTTAGTTAGTCCGACCAAATCGGCTGCAAATCAAATAAAGTTAAAAAATTGGGATCCGCAATATAGCTGGAATAAAAGCAAAATTGATACGGAAATAGAAATGGAACAATTTTCTAAAAAGATATCCGAATTACAATACAAACTATTTGCCGCCAATAACAAATCATTATTAATTATCTTACAAGGAGCCGATGCTTCAGGAAAGGACGGAACAATTCGTCAAGTGATGGGAGCATTAAATCCCCAAAACTGTTACGTAAAGTCATTTAAGGTCCCTATCGAAACTGAATTGGCTCATGACTATCTTTGGCGAATTCATATCGAAGTTCCTTCGAAAGGTCAAATTGCAATTTTCAATCGTTCTCATTACGAGGATATTATAGAACCTAGTGTCAATAATTTAATTTCCAAGGATCACCTAATCCTTAGATGCAAGCAAATCAATGATTTCGAAAAATACTTGTCAGAAAACGGTACTACCATAATAAAGTTCTTCTTGCACATTAGCAAAGATGAACAGAAAAGGAGGCTGCAAGAACGAATACAAGACCCTGCAAAACAGTGGAAAATTAATGAAAGTGATCTAGTTAGTCATCGAAATTGGGATAAATACATGGGGGCGTACGAGAAGGTATTAAGTTCTTGTAGCAGGAAATGGGCACCTTGGTTTATCATACCTGCAAATGTGAAACACTTTCGAAATTGGGCAATATCATACATTATTCTAAAAAAATTGGAAAATCTGAAACCTGAATTTCCAAGAGTAGTGTTAAATCCTTCAGATTTCATATTTGATTGACTTATTCCTTTCTTCACTTTCGATATCTTTTTACACGGGACAGTTAATCATCGAATTTAACTAAATAAATTAATTAATACTAAGACGCAGCCGAAAGATAATTACATGATCATCGATAGTCTGAGGTCATCGGATATCCCGCTTATTTGTTAGAAGATGATATCTAAAAAAGTTTCAAAATGTCAAATAGAGAAATAGGAAGAAATTATGTTTATATAATTTAGCTCAAAATATAAACTATGGACTCAATAATATTTTTACTTGTGGTATTATCATTAGGATTATTTCTTCTACCCCAGGCGTTCGCTCAGGAAAAAATCGTACCTTTTGAAGAAAGATTGAGTGAACAGATCTCTAATAATTCAAATGCTTCAAATTTTGCAAATGATGCATCCTTACTCGATAAGCCTAGAAATTCAGCAATGCAGCAGATTAAATCCAACAATGAAACAATCAATCAACTTTATAATAATTCAATTCAAACCATGGAAGAGGGATCAGAAAAAACCAGACAGAATATAAGTGATATACTTTCGTTATTAAAGTAAATTTTTTATCACCTTCTCTATTACCATTGCTAGTGCAAATCTGTACAACCTCTTTTTGAACCTTCAAAATATTACCAGCGAGTACAACCCCACTAACTCCATAAAGTACTGCAAAAACCCAAAAGAAAGCATCAAATATGAAAAACGGGTCAAATCTGGCCCACAAAGATAACATCGAGGTGCTATAAACTATAAAAATAAAAAATGGCGAAATCAAAAGTATCAATTTTAGATACTTTGATTGAGAAGAAAACAACAGCAAGGGTTTTATCGTATCTACAACATCGCCAGGAGGTATATGCTCCTTTTTCAGTCTTATTGTATCTTTCAAAATAGATAGAAAAATAAGATAAAAGAAGGCAAGAATTATCGGAGAGAAAACCAGTATTTCTTCAAATCCCAATGCAATACTGCCGATTGGAGTCCCTACATCACCAATTCTCTTAGTGATTGAGGATATCAAACCTTCTGTGTTTGATATATCGCCTTCGACTTTTGTTAAGTTAGATTTGAATGATAGTAACAAATCCTTTAGGGATGCTTGATTTGACTCTATAGAATCATTGGATTGAGTAGCAGGGGTTCCCAAAAAAATAGAAATGGTTTCTCGAGGTACATCCTTCTCGAAAAAGGTTTTTGTGACATCATTCAATTGCTGTGAAACGAGTAGAATGGATTGAATTGTATTAGAATTATTTATTATTAAATTATAATTATCAAGCAACTTTTGTTTAATTATGGTGATTTTAGGTGCGTAATTGATATCCCAATTACTCAGTACGGATTTATAACTCGAAGATAAAATCGACTTGCTCTGGTTGTTAATTAAATAATTGTACTCATTTTCTGCCATAAGTCGAATATTGCATTTGAAAAATTCGCCCGTAATTTCTATTTTGTCACATTCCTGGTAAATACTTTGGCCACTCTTTACTAATTCATTTATTCTAGAAGAAATGTTTTTAAAATCGTTGTCTATCAATGGTCCGGCTATTCTTGCATAATTTTGATAGTAATTTATGAGACTGCTATTAAAACTGCTAAACCGAGTAAAATCCCTTTGGAATTGCTCTTTTTCATCTTCTAGTTCATTCAAATGTTCTAAAGAAAGATAATAAGGCAAAATTACAAACAATAGCAATAATATAGATAATCCAAGTATTAGCATAAAAATCCTATTTGTCAAAACCGATTTTTTTACGTATTCGTCTCTAAGCTTAGCTACATCTTCGGGCTTGGCCAAGTACAATATTTTATTAATTCGTCAATTAATTAAGATACCTACAGAAATATGATATTTTCTTTGGGATTATTATCTAAAGCTTAGAAAGAACAGCGTTGCATTGGCAATTTTCCTCATAGTGTCAAAAATACTGATACTTTAATTCTATTAGTTAATGATTTTGTAGTCAGACAACTATAATTGTTGAAAGCAAATGGTCTTGAGTAAAGTTTAAAGATTGTTTTGATTTGTTAGTTGTGTATATTAACATTATTGATAAAGTGAATCCAAATCTAGATTTTAATATACCCGGTCAAATTTTGCTGAAACGTGCGACAAGTGGAATGCTACGCTGTTTTTCTGCAATACACCTAACTATACTGGGATGGCCACGATAACTTTCAACTCTTTATTTAATATCAAATTATAACACATTAATTATTTTTTTTATTTTCAAAATTGTTTAAAAATTTTGAATTCAATTGCAGCGGTGAACAGTTCAAAGACTCAACATCCTCTCTAGACAAGATGTTGGTAGATTTATGAAATAATTTACAACGATTGTCATCTGTATTGCAAAATCTTTTATATTATTTAATAAATAACAGTTCATTGTCAAGCAACAATAGCGTAGCAATCATAAGAAAGAATATCAGCAATTATCTTCCTAATGAATTACTAGATTTTAGAAATGCTATGGAAAAATTTATGGCAATTAGAGACAACAGAGGTTATAACCATATCGCAGGATTTCATGGCGCCCCTGATTTCTATTGTTGGCACCACCAACGAAATGATAGAACGGTTTTAAGGGCCAGGCTTTTTTTGCCATGGCATCGAGCTTATTTAAAATATTTAGAAGATCATCTAAGAGATTCTAATACTCAAGTTTCTCAACCTTGGTGGGATCCTAGTTCTCCACTCTCTCATAGTGAAGGCATCCCAAAGTCATATACTACAAGAACAATAAGCGGTAGAAAAAATCCATTGTTTAATTTTCGTATTTTTGTACCTAGGTCTTCTGTTGAGGGTTTACCCAACATAACTTTAGATGAAGATACTTTCCGAGATCCGAGTCCTTCCTCGGAATTACCTGAACCTGAACTCGTAGACTCATTATACGAGGAAGAAGATTTTGGAATATTCAGTGACAAACTGGAGGATTATCATGATAGAATTCATGTTTGGTGTGGAGGGTCAATGGCTGACGTCATAACTGCAGGGTTTGACCCAATTTTTCACGCTCATCATTGCAACATAGACAGAATATGGTGGATTTGGCAATTACGGCATGGAAACTCCACCATGCCCAATAACATACTAGATTTACCCCTTCCGCCTTTTAACTATACGGTCAAAGATGTTCTTAATATTTATGATTTAGGTTATGACTACGCCACCGCAAGTGCCGAGGTGATAACAGGGTGAACAAAATGAGTAATAGTAACAGGAAGAAGACTAATAAAAAAGGAGATAGTTTGAGCGGTAGAAAAGTAGGCAATATTTTTTCCAGTCCACCGATCAAACTTAATTGGATCAAAGAAGAGACTGAATTTTATAGAGCAGATATCGAATTCTTCGGGATCGATATCTCTGGACCATCCTATGAGGGAAGGGTTTTCCTCAATAATCCAAAAGCAGATGAGAACACCGGACTAAACCTTGAAAACGGTTATGCTGGATCCTACTACATTTTCGGACACGGCGGATGCTATGGTGATGTAGGGCATCGTGATATAAAGCCGCGAAGAACCTTTGACTCAAGAACTGAACATGACTTGACCCCCGCTTACAAATCAATGATTGCAACGGAGCCTATAAAAAAAATATTAAAAACGACAAAGGAGATTGTGATTAGCATCATTCCGATCACTGCTAGAAGCGCCAGAATGAGTAACGCCAAAGATATTGTATACATAGATAAAATAAGGATTAGTTGCTATGAAAATTACTCAAAGTTAAATAAGTAGCAAACTAAAGACTAGTCTAACAGATTGGACAATGTTGAAATAGAAATAGAGAAAGAATCCCATGATAACATTGGTCCTAGTTATTCCATAAAAATTGGCGACAACGGTACAGTTGAATTTAACGGCAAGACAAATGTGAAAAAGGTAGGAAAACACATCCTCAAAATCTCTCGAGATTTGATAACTGAAATTGTCGATAAATTCAATATGATTTATTTTTTTTCCTTAAAGGACAAGTATTTATCAACATCTGATCCAGGATCTGAGGAAACCAAGACTGTGGTTTCTGTTCGGGCAGGGGACAAATTTAAAAAAATTGAATATTCCAAAAATGGCAAAGCTCCTCATAGCCTTGATTCTCTCGTGTCCCAAATAGAAAAAATTACAAAAACTGATCAATTCATTGGGGGTCAATGAAAAAAAGGAAAATACAATGAATGGGTCATTTCCTCATCTATCAGCATAAGTAAGAGTCAATGTCAATATTTGAATTTTCATACTCAACGCTTGAGAGCTTGAACAATGAAATAGGGTGGCGAAGAAGAACTTTCCTCAATTTTTTTAGTATATTTAAATCTTAAACGATTTATCTAAATAAGCTATCCTGTAAATTAGGTTATATAGATGAGTTATATCATAAAAGAGGCCAGTACTACAAGACACGCGGAATCTAGAAATATAGAAAATGTTCTTGTCATGCAAGGCGGAGGTTCTCTAGGGGCTTTTGCTTGTGGTGTATTTAAGGCATTAGTTAAACACAAGGTGCAAATAGATATTGTTGCAGGCACTTCCATAGGTGCAGTCAATGCAGCTATTATAGTTGGAAGTAAATCCGGGCATCCAGAAAAAGACCTTGAAGACTTTTGGATGGAAATCGGGGAGAGCAGTCTTGAAATTATACCAGATTTGTGGATTTATGGATGGGACAGTAGGGTCAGAAGATATATGCCAAAGACCATTTCATCAGCTTCTGCAAATGCAGCCTTTTTCGGAGTTCCCAAGATGTTTGTTCCAAGATGGCAATGGTGGAACACCAGCAAAAACTTTCATGGTATCATGGGTGGACTCGAAGAACAATATTTTGATCCTAGAAATTGGACATTTATGTATGACCACTCTCCTCTAGTGAAGACTCTAGAAAATTATATAGACTATGGGAAATTAAATCTTGCAGCAACCAAAGAAGAGTTGCCTTCGGTCTTGAGGCTAATAATGACAGCAGTTGATGTTATGACGGCCAAGCCGCTTATTTTTGATAATACATTGATAAAAATAAAGCCAGAGCATATCCTAGCAAGTTCGGGATATCCAATATATGGATTTCCTTGGATTGATTTAGGAGATAACATTAAAGCATGGGATGGAAGCTTACTTAGCAACACTCCAATAAGAGAAGTACTCTACGTGTCACCACGAAATGATAAAAATATTTACATAGTTGAAAACTATCCACAAAGAATCGATAGGCTTCCTTCCAACTTCATAGAAGTGGCGAATAGATATAAGGACATTTTATTTTGTGACAAAGATATTGAAAGCATTAAGAATGCAAGATTAGTTACTAGGCAAATAAAACTAATAGAGAAACTATATGATATATTTGAGAAACAAGTAGACCATTCCAGCATAAGCAAGCAGGAAAGAAATGATATCCAAAGCGAGTATAAAGACTTGATTGATAATTATGGGGCAGAAATTAAATCTGTTACTAGAATAATTAGAAGCGAAATTGAATCCCCCTCGATTTTAAAGAATAGTGATTTTTCTAGAAGAACGATTAGGGAGTTGATAGATCAGGGCGAGAGGAAAACTGAGGAAAAGTTAGAAAAAAGAAGTAGATACTAGCAAAAATCTCTCGTTACAAATACTTATTTAATATGTCAATTAGGTTCATGAAAGTAGGAACCAGAGATTTCTTATCATTTTACTAACCTCAGCAAAGTCATTTGGATAGGCTTCAAGGAAATTTTTTCAAAAGTATTGGAATTGTATAAATGATATGAAGGCAACATAATAATTTGTCAACCTATTAATAAATAGTAGATCTCTTGCACAATCAGCAGAAGTTAACCATGTCTTTTAACCATGGTTGATTTCCATAACTAACAGATATTCAATATCCTGTAGTTTGCCAGTCCAGATACTAGATCTCTTGCGTAATTAGTCAAAAGAGCTTTATTTCTGTCTAGCGTATGT
>JAKDMR010000640.1 GCA_030452275.1 Candidatus Nitrosocosmicus sp.
GTTTGGCATGCATCATCGATGAAGGAGGGAATAATACCTTTCAGGAATTGACACTGATGCAAGGTGGGGTTTTAGTCGTACCAAAGAATGGATATTTGGATACAAACTTCACCTGGTATGTAAACCGATCCTTCTACTTCAACTATTGTACCTCTATCAGCAGATGTTACAACAGCCAATGTGTCTGACAAACCTGTTTATCCAGATGTAATATCATATTTACCTCCAGAAACATTAAAGAAAATTCATTTCATGGTAGCAGATTCCGGATATGATGATAAGAAACTGTATGATTTAAGCATGACTAAGGGATTTCAGATTGTATGTCCTGTTAGAAGATACAAAAAGACTAAAGTAGAAAGACTGAAACTGATTGATTTCTATGAGTCTGCATTGGGTCAAGTAATCTACTCAAAGAGAAGCACTTCTATAGAACCACTGATAGAACACATCAAATCGGTCTTTAGAATCGGTCCAGTGCCTGTAAGAGGATTGGGTAAGGTGCGTGGTATAATACTATTATCCGTATTGCTGTACCAGATACTTGTTTATTATAACTGCAAGATGCAAAAAGATGGTCCTAGAAGAGCAATGAAATACATAATAGGCTGTTAATCAATTAAGAAACCAAAATAAATTATTAAAATGAATTATGACCCACACTCATATACATATACTTTCGAAGGTGTAGATCTAAAAAACTTCCAAATTTGGACTATAGGAGATGACATGGTTTATGTACTAATTTACGGTGGAACTACCAAAGAATTTGACAATTCATTCCCTGTTATTCAGAATATGATGGACTCATTTGAAATAACAGAAATACAATAATTTTTATTTTTGTTAAATAGTTTAGAAACTTTTTCGTACATATCACGAATAAATTTCTCAACTATGGAAATTTGGAATTTAAATTTATTAATTTCGATACATGCTTTCACCCTGTAAATGGATCCTTTCCATAAAAAGGGCATAAAGAATTTACTTTAGCAATTGTCAGAACAAATCATCATTATTGAAGTAGCATTGTTCGATTATCTTTCTTTATAAGAAAAATAAGGATGTCTTAAATCCGATAATGTAAATGAATGTCATATGACTAAAATAGTTAAACTTCAAGTCATATCGCCACCAAACACAGAGACGAAGACAATTTTTACTTTGGATGATAAAGATGTTTTGTTTAAAGGGATCGCACTAGAATCCCACATTTGTGGATATTGTGGATTTGTCTTAGCAGAAAATGTAATGGTTTATAATTATCGCGATATAATATTGCAATGTCCTGATTGTAAATCTTATAATGGAGCGCCAAACATTGATAATTTTAATATGCGGTTAGGATAAGCTTGTCATCTCCAGGTCTATAGTTCTTTAGACGTTTCATTAAATTAATTTAAATGAAATATTTGACGTAGCCTTGACATTATTGATATAACTTGGTGCCCGTTAATAATCCTCTTATATTAGATCCTCTGGTATTTGATCGAATACTTTCATCGCCTATGGGCTCTCTTTCATCTTAAATCATATTCCCACTGGCCTGTGATGATGTAGGTTCCATAAAATGGATTCTACTATAAATAAGCTGCATAATAAAGTGGGTGGATCAAAATTAAAATGATAAAATGCCCACAGCTCCACCGCATTATGATGGAAATATTAAAGCAGTAATGGCTTTTATTAGCGATTAATATATAGTTCCTTTAATGTAGATCTATTTGGAGATTTCAAGATTACAATATTATAAAAAAGCAAGATCCAATGACAATGGATCATT
>JAKDMR010000099.1 GCA_030452275.1 Candidatus Nitrosocosmicus sp.
TGGAAAGAAGTTAGCTAAATATTTTGGGAAATAGATGAATCATGCAACAAGACATAAGAAAGATATTTCTTATTGGGTGCCGTGATGAAATGAGGGATTTGAGATAAAATTTTTTGTGCTTGAGAGATAGAATTGAGTGTCAAGGTCTTTGTTTAATTTTTGTTCTATGTGACTCTATAACCTTATAGGCTTTTTCTTCACCTTCTTTGATTGACCCAAAGATCGTTTTTGGAGAGAAATCTGCGTTTTCATAAATATGTGGAAATTCCTCATCTCTGGATATATAAAATATTTCCTTTATTTGGGCGCCATGATCCTGGCGGTACTTTTTGTATTTTCTGTTAATCTTCTTGACAACCTTATCTTCTAATTGAATTCTGTCTTTGTTATTGTTGACAATTTGATATAGGTCTTCGATGAAATCAAGATACCTAGTTATTATTTCAGACATTTTTATACTGTGTTCCGTCTTATCGGAAAAAATTATATCTCTTGCTCTATGATGTACTTCTCCAAGGTTACCTGGAAGATGATTGATCTTTTTAGGATAATTTTCAACCAAAAATATTTTCTTGTTCTTTATTGGAGATGCGTCTAACACCTCCCTCAAAGGAGTGTTACTTAATAGCCCGCCATCCCAAGCATAAACTCCTTTCTCAACTTCTACATATGGAAAATTATACAATGGATAAGCAGAGGTGGCTAAAATATGCTTAGGTTTGATTTGCATGTGATGACTATCAAATACTAGAGGTCTAGCATTCACCACGTTTACTGCAGTAAGAATTACTCTTGTTTTATTATTTGAATGAGGATTTAACTTTTCATAGTCTACGTATTTTTCGAGAATCCTTATAAGAGGTCTATGATCGTAAATATAGGTCCATTTTGCAGGATTAAATATTCCTGAATCGAGTGGTTCATCATATACTAACCACCTAGGCATGAAAAATTTTGAATTTCCAAAGACAGCGGAACTACTAAAGGATTGTATTTGATCATATTTTACTTTTTGTTGGTGTTTTTGCGTTTGTAAATCAGACATGGTATCCGTTAAGGGAAGTGGAAGAAGGAGATTTTTGTAAAACTTTTCTATATATTCGAGATTTCTTTCATTAAAATCCTTAATGGGTATAAAGCCCTCAGATAACTCTATCCAAAATTCTTCCAGTTTTTGCGCAGCGTTATCCTCGTCCTTTGAACCCGCAATAATAGCAGCGTTTATCCCACCAATCGATGTGCCTGCTATTATATCCATGATAAATCCTTGTTTGACAATGCTCTTGTAGACCCCGCAACCAAAGGCACCAAGGGATCCTCCACCTTGGAGAATTAGGACCTTTTCGATGTCTTTATCTTTTTCTTCATTTAACAAATATAACTATCATGACAATTTTGCTCTAAAAAACTTTGAGTTGTTTCGGAACTCTAAAGGTTTGAAATATAGTATAATTTACCTCATCATCATCAATAACAACAGCTCTTCAAGTTAACTGGTTCGTCTAGTGATCATGAAATTGTGATCCAATGATGATTCTTTTGTTTACATTTAAACATGGAATTTGCCGGTCTCTTTAGCCTCATTTGGCTGGAAACGTTAAGCAATGAGTAGAAATAATAGAATTAGGAAATCACAGGTTTTATCCAAGTTTTGTATAAATACGTAAATCATTGATTAATGTGTGTCTTATTACAAAGATCATCAAATAAATTTATGGATTCTTTATGATATTGCTGACTTATTCTTGGTTTTGCTATTTCTATTTTTTTCACCTCATTTTTTTAGTGATACAAATGTATCTGCTACACTGGGTGATAAGCCTGGACTGCAAACTTCTATCATAGCTCTCGCTATCATGTTGCTGGAAAGACTTACTTGTACTGCAGATTGTTTCGCCGCATACTTCATTAAACAAACCAGACCTTCTTCTACTTCTTCAGAAGAGGTAGCCTACAATAGGGAGGTTTGGGTAGTACTGGATAACTATAGATTACAAGAATAAATTTTTAAATGCATACGTGAAGTGACTTGATTCTTGTCGTACCACATTTACTAAAATCTAAAGTTTTGTAGGGACAAAGATTAATTGGAGCACGATATAGCCATTCTGTGAATCAAACTTGTACTGTTACGTTGAGTCTACAATGGAATACCGACTTACACCAAGACACTTGACTTATACAACAGAGCAAATAAAATGGACTTTTATGAAATTATATATATTGGATTAGATGACTCATCTACTATCCTAAATTCTGAAAGCATTGGAATTTTCTAATAACTTCTCGTTTCTAGAGTAATCAACATCTATGGCAATCACAGTAGGAACAGATTTTGAGTCTTTTGCCCTCTTCTATATTGTCTGAAATTCCAGAGTGTTATTGATTTTATACCCTTTAGCTCCAAAACTTTCAGCCAGTTTAACAAAATCTGGATTTGTAAACCTTGTAAACGCCGTTCTTCCAAATTCCATAGATTGTTTTAATGAAATCAGACCAAGATCGCTATCAACCCAGACAACAACAATTATTGGAAGTTTCAAACGGACCGCGGTTTCCAATTCCTGGACGTTCATAAGAAAACCCCCGTCGCCACACATTGCCACTACTTTTTGTTCTGGTTTTACAAGCTGAGCTGCAATAGCGCCCGGAAGTGCAAATCCCATTGAACAAAAGCCGTTCGTAATAAGTCATGTATTTGGGACATAGGTGTTGTATACCTTTGCTATCCATAATTTATGAACTCCTACTTCAGATAGGACTATATCATTGTCAGATAAGGCGTTTCTTACGTCGATAATTAATTTTTCAGGCTTGATTGGATATGAAGCATCCTTACTAAATTGGTCTATTCTCCACGTCACCTCTTTTTTTATTTTCTTAAATAGATCTGGAACAACCTTTTTTCTAAATTCAATTCCTTTCAAATTCGAATTCTTGTCATTCATTTTTTCTTTTATCTTGCTTTCTAACTCAGTTAATATGGCTTCAATTGTATATTCAATATCTGCGGCTATTTCGATAGTAGGGGGATAATACGTATCTACCTCTGCCGGAGTAAAATCAATGTGTATTATATTCTTTTTCAGATTATAGTTCCAGTTCTTAGGACTGTACTCTACAAGGTCATATCCTATTGCAATCACCAAGTCTGACTTTTTTATCGCCAAAAGAGCGTAGTCTGCCTCTTTAATCCCGATTGTCTGTAAATGCCGCTCCGATCTATCAGAAATAACTCCCTTTGCCATGAAAGTATTTACTGAACACATTCCAGTATTTTCTACTAGTTTCCTCAGTGCGATTGAAGCATTCTTTCTGATACACCCATTTCCAATTAGGATTATGGGAAGGCTTGAATCCTGTAGCATTTTAACTGCCTTGATTATGAGATCTCTATTTGGCCTTGCCCTGAAAGCCTCTTCAGGTTTTATTGGTTTAATACTGGATTCTTTTTTTGCGATATCTTGAGGTAATGCTAACTGTACTGCCCCACCTTTTTCTTCTAATGCTATTTTGAAAGCTCTTCGAATAATTTCAAGGATGCTACCAGCCTCTCGTATTGACCACCTCCACTTTGTTATCGGTATAAACATTGTAATGGGATCCATATTTTGATGCGACTCTTTGTGTAATTGATCTGTATCTGTTTGTCCTGTGATTGCTAGTACAGGAGATCTTTCCATGTTTGCACTGGCTACGCCTGTTGTCAGGTTAGTAGCACCAGGTCCAAGGGTAGACATGCATACTCCAACCTTATGAGTTAGCCTGCCATATACATCTGCCATAAAAGCAGCTCCTTGTTCATGTCTTGTCAGTACGAACTTTATTTTCGATGAATCAGAAATAGAAATAACTAAATCATTAGTCTCTTCACCGGGCAGACCGAAAATATACTCTACTCCTTCATCTTCCAGACATTTGATGAATAGATCTGATGCTTTCATCCATTTTTAGTCGCAAGTTGAATATATATGACTATTCTTGAGTTTTACACACAACACAAGACATATCTATATTTATCCAACAATCTTCATACTATGAAAAAAAATAAATCAGTAGTGATTGGATGATAGTTGGTCTGATTTTAACTCAAATAAGGTCTACCACTACTGCTGCTAGTATCAATTACCGTCTTGAACACTAGAGATCTATTATTTATGGATAGAGTTGGGATAATTATTAATGAATCAAACAAATGCTGACTTTGAAACAATTCTTGTCCTTCAAGGAGGAGGTTCTCTTGGGGCTTATGAATGTGGAGTATATAAAACACTTTATAAATACGGAATAAAATTTGATATTCTTGCTGGCTCGTCAATAGGAGCCGTTAATGCATCTATAATAACTGCTGCTCAAAACTCAAATAAAAACGCCGCTGACATTCTTGAATCATTCTGGCTAACATTGGCTGAGAACATTTCACCTTTTGAATTTAACTTTGAATTACCATTTTTATCATTCGACAAGAAAATGGCTTTATGGTCATCAATGTATTCAATGTTTTATGGAAATTCAAAAGCATTTGTTCCAAAATGGCTCAAGCCAGATTCTCGATTTTATTTTGATCCTAGTAGTTGGACTTATCTCTATGATTTAGCTCCTCTCAAAAAAACATTAAAAGACTACATTGACTTTAAGAGCCTTGGAAAAATTCAAAACAGTGAAAAAAATGGATTCAATAGCAAAACCAAGAACAAGAACACTAAAAACAAACTAAATTGGGCTCGGCTAATAATAACGGCCACTGACATACAAAAAGGTGAACCAGTAATTTTTGACAATTTACACACAGACATTGATGGCGATATGATATTGGCTAGTGCAGGATTTCCATTTTATGGATTGAGATGGATAATCAAGGATGAAAGGTATCTTTGGGATGGAAGTTTACTAACAAACACTCCGATGATGGATGTTATGAGAGCTTCTCCAATAAGAAACAAAAAATTCTACATTGTAGATGTATTTCCCCGTCAGCAAAAAGAAATTCCTACCAATATGATTGAGGTCTGGCACAGAGCACGGGACATTATATTCATGGATAAAACTGACAAGAATATTGAGATGATAAAAATAAGTGAAAAGTATTTGAATCTATTAAAGAAAATGTACGGTATCGTCAACTTTAAGAGCGCTAAAATCGATGAAGATACAAAAGATATGCTCAATGAATTGGGAAGAGAATACAATGAATTAACTCAAAAACATGGCGCTGCAATAATTGATGTAACAAGAATAGGACGAAAAGAAAGAGACTCTCACTATTTGTTTGAAGACGCAGATTTTTCAAAATACCGGATTAAAAAACTGATTGAAGAGGGTGAGAAGGATGCTGAGAATAAAATTAGAGAAGCAGATGGTAATAAATTTCAAAATAAATAATTGATTATCAACAAACCATATATAGGCAGTTTCATAGATAGTTCAATAAATCACAATGATAACAAATCGTATTCTTTCCCTGTTTTGTTATAGAACATATTAATACCATCAAATAACGTGAAGTATTATTCGCAATGTCTCATGTATCCGAAGGCTATGAATGGCAGATTGTCGATCGTATTAAAGAAACTCCTGATACTTACACTTATACCTTTGCTCCAGTGACTGCATCCCAGAAATTTGAATTTACCATAGGACAATTTGTAACAATAAGCACCTTGCTTAAACGACCAACAGTCACAGGTGGGTTAGAAGAGAGCATGGTTCAGCGTACTTATTCGATAGCATCGTCCCCTACTAGGGATTTGATTGAATTGACTATCAAAGGTGAGAAACCATATGGATATATTAATCCATCAACTGAAAAGGCGGATGGATTTGCTGAATATTTTTTTGAGCAAATAAATAAAGGAGATAAAGTAAACGTAAGATCGAATCCAAACAAAGATCATTTTCTGAGCCGGATTGCTGCAGGAAATGAAAAGAATATTGCTTACTGGTCTGGAGCTAATGGAGCAGAATCTGCAAGATGTTTGATTCAGTATATGGAGGATATGAAGAATATGGATGTAAATCTTACGCTCTTTTACAGCAATCCTACTCTGCATATTAAGGACGAACAAAGTGATAGATCATCTCTGAATGTAATTTATTATGAATGGTTAATAAAAATGGCAAGAAAAATGGATAACTTTAGAGTTATTTTCACATTTACTAGAGAAAAAGAAACACCGGTCCATTCTGATCACCCAAGAGTTAGATTCAGAATTGGAAGATTCTTTAATAATCCCGATGGAACCAAGGAAAAAACCCTTTCAAGGTACTATGAAGACCTAGATAACATTGATTCAATTTTCAATCCTATATGTGGGAGTAGTGGTTTCATAAATGGCACTGTTAGATTGCCTGATGGAAAAATAAAAAGAGGAAATGGTATAAAGCAAAATCTTGAAGAAATTGAAGGAGTAAAACCATACAAAATTGATGTGGAGCAATATTACTTGCAACAAACTGTACCTGGTGATAAATAACGAGTAAATCAATAGATCTCTTGTATAATATCCCTATTAGAAAAAATATTTCAATGTTAACACTCGTTGGCCCTGACTACATGAAAATCTTTAATGCTGCCAAGGCTAACCATAACTGGGCTAGGTTCAAAGTTTACATGCTCCGTATGAGAGCGAGGCTCTGACTGAACCAATATCCTATGAAGCGGCTGTACAAATACCTCATAAAGAAGAAGGTGAATGGATGTTTGCCGCTTTAAGCCCAAAATAAAATAAGGAAACTAAAAAGGAAAATGAATAATGATAGTCTATATTATAAACTATAACATTTAATACTCTAAGACAGTATATAAAATTCGGGCTTAAATGACATGATAGGATCGCTTGTTGTGGTCAAAGATTTTCATGGAAGTTACTTAAGCATTCGACTGAACTGGAATTAGAAGCAGTCCTGAACCAAGCCCCTTAATTTTAACAAAAGTTATTATAATTTGAGCAGGATTTATGACCTTCTGTATTCAAATGAGTTAGCTTATTGCAAAGATAGTATTGGAAGTCTCCTGAAAAACATTGTTAAGTTAACAGGGCTCACTCGTTCTATGGAACACTTATAAAATATTGTAAATCTTGTTAAAATTCAACACTAATCTATTGATTTTTTTCAGACTTTCCAACTATGCAAGAGATCCGACACTGTAGAACCAAGGGACATATGTCATCCCCTCACAGCAACTGGTACTGGTAGTA
>JAKDMR010000641.1 GCA_030452275.1 Candidatus Nitrosocosmicus sp.
CATTACCATTAATATGTTCAATTAGAGTTTAATATTCAAGTTAGAAAAATAAAGTTGAGTTGGCAAGAAAAATATCAATTCATTTGTGAAATTTGAGTGTTAATATTTAAAATAGACTTAGAATCTGACTATAGTATAATGAATTAGATATGAGGATCAATTTACGTTATCCTCGCCATCTGATTCATTATCGCTATCATTGTCTTCACTATTATTTGATTCCTCAGATTCGGACTCTTCTTCTCCACGGTCATCATTATTACCGCTTTCACTTACATCATTTTGGCTGTCAGTGGTAGGATTTTCACTGTCACTGTCACTTTCGCTCGATTCATTGTTATCTTCCTCTACGGGTGGATCAGTCCAGTCGTCTATATCATCATTGTCACCGCTGCTACTTGTACATGTATGATCCCTACTTGCCTGTTCAGCAGTACATGGATTGCTATCACCGTTGTCGTTGTCATCATCATTATCTGCATTATCCCTCACTTCTTCACAGTCACCATCAGGACTTCTGTGAAATCCATCATCACACCTGGGCATTCCAGAAGTGTCAGTGACTGTTTCGCAATCACCACTTGGGCTTCTATGAGAACCATCGGGACATCTTGAACTTTCAGAGTTGTCGATAGCTGATCCCGATTCTGACTCTGTAAAATTAGATTCAGAATCAAAAGAAGAATTAGAAGAGTCAGTAAAATTCGTTGCTTCATTTTCTTCCATATCTTTTGATATCACAGTAAACGATTCTGTTCCTGATACAGAGTCGTAGCCAGATTTTGATGCTTCAACAAAAACTTTGAAGATCCCAGGATTTGCATTTCCACTAATACGCCAGCTGTGTGAAGCTTCTCCATCACTTTCAGTATCCTTATCAAATTGTCCACCATTAGATGTAGAACCAGATGCATATTCAACCTCCCCATTCACTCTTGCGTTGGATATTTTCTCGTTTGTGTCATCATCAGAAACCTCCACAATGATCGTCTGAATATTACCATGTACTATCGGATCTTTTGAAATGTCGATCTCTATATCTAGGTCTTGGCTATAAGACGAGGAATCAGAATCACCGGAACCGGAACCATCATTATTGTTATTGTCATTATTACTAAAATCATTTGTAAATTCAGGGTTAATGTTTAGTGGTGAATCCAGAAATACTCCGCTATCGACAAATCCTCCAACTGTTTCAAATGAAAACTTGGGATTAAAGGGAAAACCCATTGAATTCTGGACTGAATCCATATTCAGAGAATAAAATTTGGCTTGAGATTTTGTTTTATTGTCTGTTACAGTAATATCAAATGGAGCTACTTGATTCTGAGACAAATTAGCAACATTAAGACCAAAACTTTGAGTTCCGACAACCCCCTGACTTGAATTATCATAAAAAGTTGCAACAAGATTTATGAATTGTTCTGGGGATTGTCCTTGGTTGATTATACTACCCGTGATATGAGGATTACCAACATTGTCTACAAAGGCACTACTACCATTTAAAACAAGATTTGGAGGTTTTTCTATTCCTACTTGTGAACTGGTGGAAAATTCAATAAAGTTAAATTTTCCTAATATTTGAGGGTCTTGTATTATTATATCAAAGGGGATAGTTCACCAGGTCTAAGTGTACCTATCGAGGAAAAAGCAGAGTGGTTTCCAACTATGTTATTTGAGGAATTTAATAATATTGTTGTAACAATAATATTAGTTTGAGGATCAAATGAGGTGTTGTTTACCTCTCCAATAATATGGAAATTCCCAAAATCAT
>JAKDMR010000642.1 GCA_030452275.1 Candidatus Nitrosocosmicus sp.
TATGAAGTTAATTTTGTATGATCATTACATTATATGATTTTTCTTAGTATTTCTGGTTTAATATTTGCCACCACAGGATTAAGTTGAATTAATCTCATTATTTTACTAATACCTTCTTTTAATGATTCTACATCTGTCTGTAGATTTTCTATTATTTGCTTATCCTCATTTCTTGCCTCATTGTAGCTTGTAAGAGAGAGAACAATCTTGCACTTGAAACAAAATTTGTTCTCTGATCTGAAGTTAGGTTCACTGCAATTGGGACAAATTATAATCTTCTTTTGATTCAACCCTTCATCATTATTTTCTTTTTCAATTATCCCAAAAGACTGAAGAAGTTGTTTAGAAGAGGCTCCACCTAGATGATGTATGTAAACTTGTGGCATTTTGCTTGTGGTACTCCAACCTGCATGATTTCTCAACATATGTTCATTAAGAATTTTGGACTTTTCTGTTAAGGCTATGTGTCTAAATATGTATAAATTGATCGGTTTTGTCAATATGCTTTTAATAAATGATTTGTCACTATCCGGAATGTTAGGAGAATTTACTAATTTTGGATAGTAATTGTCTCTATAAAATTCTTGAAAATGTTTTAAAAGTCCGTCTCTGGTTATTTTCTTTCCAAAAGAGGTATTTCCTTCAGAAATAAAGATCCATTCCTTAGGATTACTAGGTGAAGGATGATCCAATATCCACTCCTTGATGTAAGGTAATGAATTGATTAACGGAACTGTTCTCTGTCCTGTTTTACCGTTGATAGTTGTTTCTGCATACTGTTTAGTACCATTGCTATTAGCTTTGAATTGGATATCCTCTAATCGCAGGTTTAGGAGTTCCGAGGGACGACAAGAAGTGTCTATGGCCATTGAAATAAATGCTCTGTCTCTTTTTGATGGACAATACTTGAGGAAAACTTCACATTCTTTTGCTGTCCATAAATCTGATGGTTTGTATCTTGAAACTTCTCTTCTTGTGAGCCTCTTTATCCCATTCATGCATTTTGGAGATTTTCTATTTTTTATATCCGAATTATCCGGATCATATAACCATCTAAAGAATTTCAATAAGATCAGATGTCGATTATTCCATGTTCCTATCCATCTGTGTTGAGGATCAGCTTCTTCAGGTTTTCTGTATCGGTTAAGATACGAAAAAATGTCTTCCTTTGTAACCTTCTTCAAATCCTTATAGTCTAAAAATTTTACTAAATCTACAAGAACTTTGATCTTTCCTTCCTTGGTTGATTCTTTTATATTTATTTCATTTTGTTCTGCGATGATGTATTTGCAAATAGTTTCGGTATTTTCAAATGAAATTTCTAAAAGTCTATCCAAAGATTTTCTGATAAACGGTTTTTGATATTTGCAAATCGAAGTAATTAATTCAATTAATACTTCTGCTTTCTGATTTGATGAATTACTCTGTGATTGTGATAGGTTTTGCAAATTATCATTACTTTTGTCTTTTTTTACACTAATAAGATCTTCGTATGAATCCACGATTATAGCGCGGGGAGTGGGATTCGAACCCACGAGTTCTTGCGAACATGGGATTAGCAATCCCACGCCCTACCAGGCTAGGCGACCCCCGCTTTACCATTATTTTTTGGCATGGGTATATTAATTATTTGCAATCAAAATTGTCCCGGAAGGAAGAAATCTGCGAGTAAAATTTATTTAGATCCCTTGTTAGTTTTCATAATGATTTGTTAATAAAGATCGCTCTTATTTCTGAATGTTTCAGCTGCTAATTATAAAGGATTTCCACGAAT
>JAKDMR010000100.1 GCA_030452275.1 Candidatus Nitrosocosmicus sp.
CAGAGGATGAATGTAGTGAATGTTGACGAAGGCTTGGAGACTTAACTTACTATAGTATTCAGTGCAGGAGATCGAATCCAGTGCAGGAGATCGAATCTAATACTCTAAGAATTTTACAAATACCGGTAGTCTCATTATTGGTATTCGTTTCATTTGTTTTGTTGGATTCGGTCTTAGATAATGCGGGTGAATTATTGCTACCATTGTTATCGGTGATGTCTTGCGGTATGCAGTTAGATACCTTTGTCGTATTTATCAAAATAGATGGATTTGTCGACGTAAATGAAGATTCGTTGATGATTGTGCTAGAAACATCTTGTACTTTGTATTCTATAACTAAGGACAAAAAGTATAAATAGCGAAAACTAGCACAACGGATCTTGAAATCAACGAAACAGAGATTTTCACATTTCTCCTTATTTAAATATTATATATATGATAAATTTATAGTCTATTAATTTTGATATTCTAAACAAATTTTTAATTACAAACATGATTTCTCTACGATTTTCAAGCTCAGATTGAATATTATATGAATTAGAGTTACAATACGTGTTCATCTGGAGTTAAATGTGTCTGATGAAAATACACTATTTTTCTAAAAATGATTATCTTATTCTGCTATTACATCGCCAACCATTGAAGGATGATATATGCAATAATATTTGAATTCTCCAGGGCTATCAAATGTCAAACTATAGGGTTGATTAGGTATGATTGCATTAGAATCAAACAACGCGCCTTCATCCGAGTCACCATCCTGTCCCGAAGTCACTGTGTGAGACACTGTATCTCCATTATACCAAGTTATTGTTTGGCCCGATTCAATTCTAATTGGGTTTGGCGAATATGACTGATCGTCTTTTATTCCAGCAATGACTACTGGGATAGATTCTGCACTTTGTGTTTCGCTTTGATCTGCTAAATCAGGTTGATTTTTAGGAGTATTACTTTCAGATAGAGGTACTATTCTATACAACGCACCGGTATAACTTAATACATAAAGGTAACCGTCTGGCCCTACCTGAAGGTCGGTTATACCACCAAAACCTTGACCAAATATTAAAGGTTGATTTTCGGTGGTTTCATCGACTTGATTGTCAGCAAGTGTATTGATATTACCTAGAGAAGTATCATTTATAAGTATATTGTCACGTGCTTCATTCAGAGTAAATCGGTATAATAAACCATTGTTGATGTCTCCTGTAAACATATCGTTTGCATACTCCTTACCTAATTTCTCCGAATTTAAGAATTTTAATGCTGTTGGTCCAATTGTGGTAACCCACACAAACTTTGGATCAGTATATTTGCTATTACCAAATGTTACAAGTTCGTCTTCAGATGTTATCCCTCGTCCTAGTAAATCCTGGTCCAAATAGCCTTGAACCTGAGACCAACCCCCGTTGAAACCTGGCAGAATAAGATTGATTTCATCTGCCACTGTAGGCCCGTTTTCTGTGTCCCATAAATTACCTGTTAAAGGATCAAAGTCAAAACCGAAACTATTTCGAATACCCATGGCATAGTATACATTCAATGGCAACTCCTCACCAAAAATGGGATTGTCTGGGTCCACTATTCCGCCATCCTGGGAGATCCTTAAAACACCTCCAAGGCCATTAGGTTCAGGGCCATCACCGATATTTTGAGCTTGAGTTCTATGGCCTCCCACTTCTCCCACTATAAAGTAAACATTATTATCTGGTCCAATCCGAATTTTACCGCCATTATGTTCTCCCCTTTCATTTGGGGGAGTAGCAGTTAAATCAAACAAAAGGACAGGATTTATCAATTCGCCATTGGCATATTCATAGCGATACAGCCTGTTACCTAATGGTTCTACATTTTTTTCAAAATCACTACCGTCTGCATCATCACCGGATTCGGTGTAAGACAAGAAAACATATGTTTTTCCGTCAGGTTGTTTAGATATTGCGATTCCTAATAACCCGCGCTCTATGTTATTAGCTACGGACACGTCGAGTGCAGGTGTATCCTGTACTTGGCCATTTAGTACCCTCTTGACAATACCAGTATTTTTTTCCGTTACTAAAATATCGTTATTCCCAATAAAAGACATACTCGTTGGAAAATCAAGACCTTCTGTTATCTTTTCGACTGTAAGATTATCGTCATTTACGGTTGGCCCATAAGGAGATAAGGGTGCTTTAGCATAAGCCCCATAAGAAAACTGGATATATAATGAAAATGTTGAAGAAAAGATGATCAACATAAAAGTACAAAAAGTCAATACTTTGCGTTCATGCATGATTTTGTCAGTAAATACCATCGATTTTGTGAACTAATTAAGTTTATGAATAAATCTTAACAACGATATGACTGTTATAATGAGCATAAGGTTTAGTACAAAGATCTATTTCATAAAGGAATAATGAAAAGATGTTAAATTACTAGAATAAAATATTATAAAAAAATAGACCACATCAAAAGATTGCTAGTCCAGTAGGGATCAACTTTTTCATAATCTTTATGATGTAGGAGCAGACTTTGACATGGTCGTCGTCGTCATATTCTTGATTTCTTTTCTCTTCCCATATACTTTCCATTTACTTATCCAATCACTTAGTTGTTGTAAAATAGTCTCTAATTCTTTCGTTCTAGGTGTTAAACTATATTCTACCCGAACGGGAATTTCTGAATAATTTTTTTTTGATATTAGCCCTTCCCTTTCTAACTCCAGTAATCTTTGAGATAAAACAGTACTACTAATTTCTGATATCCATCTTTTAAGTTCATTGAACCTGACTGTTCCGTTGGTGCTCAAATTCTTTAGAATATGTAGTGACCATCTTTTTCCTAATACCTCCCATATGTCTACTACATCGCATTTATCTTCTTGCATAAGAACTTCCTGTCCAAATTATAATAGCTTGTCAAGGTATTAAAATTTTATAATCTCGTTGTTATTATGGTATCAAACACATTCCATCCAGTCCTGGTATTATTGGTTTTGATTTTAGGTAACAACCAAAAAATCGCCAAATCGTGGTTTAATACTAAAAACTAACTTAGTAATAAATTACTACTATAGTTGTATACGAGATTAACGAAATAAAATGGTGGAAAAAATACAACAGCAGCAACAAGATCAAAAGGAAGTTATCAATAAGAATCGTTCTATAAATAAAATAATAAACAGCTTAAAGACTATTGAAGGTGATGGGTTTATAGTTAATAGATCATTTCCTACCAATTCTATATCATATATAGATCCTTTTTACTTCTCGATGAAATGGGTCCATGGATTTCAAACCTGGGGAAGCGAAGGGTGCACCAGATCATCCACATAGAGGATTTGAAACAGTAACATATTTGATAGAGGGTGTTTTTGAACATAAGGATTCAACAGGAAATTCAGGAAGGCTCGATGCCGGAGACATTCAATGGATGATTGCCGGATCGGGAGTAATCCATTCAGAGATGCCCGGTGCGGAGTTCAGTAGGAAAGGTGGAAGATTGCACGGATTTCAATTGTGGGTAAATTTGCCTCAGAAGGATAAAATGATTAATCCATATTATCAAGATATATCTTCAGAAATTCCGGTTGTCAAATTATTAGAGGATGGTGGACCTGTAAAGGTAATTGCGGGAAGGGCTTTTGACGTTGAATCAGCCATTAGGACAAAAATTCCCATTCAGTATTTGCATTTTACCTTAAACTCAGGGTCCGAAATTATACATCATCTTCAAAGTAACTATAATGCGTTTGTATATGTCATAGCAGGTGAAGGTACTTTTGGAGATGATGAAAAATATGCAAAAAAGTGGAAACGTAATTATTTTTAATACTGATGGGGAGAACATAAAGATAAAGTCATCTAATGATGCTAATGAACCATTACAATTTCTTTTCATTGCAGGTGTTCCACTAAACGAACCAATAGCAAGATATGGTCCTTTTGTAATGAATACAAAACAGGAAATATATCAGGCAATGGAAGACTATAGGAATGGTAAATTAGGTGTTATTGCGCATTAAAACCTGCAGTAGGAGACGACCTACTTACACCATAAGTAGGTCCAATATCAATTTTGTATCATGAAAATAAAAAACTAGGAAATATAAATAAACCAAAGTATAATAATTACTAATATATTGGAAGTTAATTTTCTAATTTTTAGTTAATAGGTCATTTATAAAAGTAACGCTAATTGACTAGAGGAACAATTACTATTTCTTTTACCATTTGGCCGTGATTGATAAAAAATAATCTTCCATCAGATAAAGTTTTACTAATTACGATGTGACAAATTTAGACAAATATGATTTTCTTAAATCAAAATAAAGTAAACGAGTTGGGGATTTAGATGTTCTAGCCATGTTATATCGCATTCCATTCGATGTTATCCTTTTTTATCCAAAAATAATCTCAAATGTTAATAATCTTTTACTTTCTTAGTATCTTTTTATAGAAAATGGGATTGAGGTAAGCAAGCATATGAATGTGAATTTTGTTAGCCTATCACCGCAAAATGCAGGGGAATAATTGATGCAGTATTTGATATGCATATTTGGGATGTAAAATTAGGTAGGGTATAGAATTATTTTGCAGTTTTTTGCTTGTTAATCTAAATATTCCGATTATTTGAAGTGAAATATAATTAGGATGTCTATTATAAAAAATAAATCAATGATTCTTGCAGTAGTAACTGCTTTTACTACTGCCATGCTAGTTGTAGGTGCATTGAATATGAACACAAATAACCAAAGTGTTTTTGCAAAAAAGATCAAATCAAACAATTCGACCCCGGGAGTTTAACAAGATCAGTTTACTGGACAATCTAGAGAAGTATTCTCTGAAAATGGAGATTCTACATCATACGGTAACAACGCATTAGGTCAACAATAGAATAGTCTGGATTTCTAGACTATTTAGTTTTTTATTCAGATATGATGCATATTTATATGGTAATCTATTTCTTTTCGCTTTTTTCCTAAATTTTGATAAATGGGGGAGTAGTGAAGGCGTCAATAAGGTCTCAAGCTGCCCCCCATGTTTTTGTATCCTCCAAAACATCAATAAATCCCGTTTGGATAATATTGCTTTCATTCAGTCATAAACACTCTTCAACGGAAGATACTTATGCCATGGTTGTAGCCTTATTACTCCCCAAATATCACATTAGATCTGACTGGATGAAATTCTTTGCATCTATTGAGCTTCGAGTAGTATCATTGAATTGCTCTAATACTTATTTAATATTGATCTAGATTTTCGTTTTTGATTCTATACATCAAGAAAATTCGGGTAATATACATGATTGATTGATTGAACGTAAACCTCAAATAGGTACGTTTGTTACTAAAACAGTAATCAAGGCATCATTTTAGGTACGGATGACCTACTCATGATTTTGTTACATATTGCTGCAAGAAGTTTTATGTGAACTTATGCCATGATTGTAGCCTTTCTTACCGATTCAAAGTCGATCAATGGATCCATTGGAACTTTGCTGTAACTTTAGATTATGTTTTATTTAATCCTGATCTAGATTTTCAAAAATGAGATTTGATTCTCGGATTGCAGGGTAAAACAAAATTACAAAAGTGAACAAATTTTTTAGGAAATTGATTTTTTATATTATGAAACAATTTAAATATTAGGCTAGATTAATTAGGCCATACTAATGTCTACTACCAACCACCACCAATCTTTATCGTCATCGTCACTCATAAATGAAAAAGAAGAAAAAGAATCTGAAGACAATTTTATAACCTATATTTGCGAAAACACAGATGGAATACTTGACCCAATCGACCAGATGACTTTTGCATTAAATGAGACGGCCATAAGATATGGTCCTATCGTGGTCCTCAAAGATGCACCATAGTATTAGGAAGTAACTATTAAAATTGGTATTGCCTACTAAAACCCCTTCTACTAATACATCAAATTCTACTTCATCAGGGAAGCACCCTATTCAGGAAGATAAAGCAGACGAGGTTAAGGCCCTTTTAGCTAGATATATTTTATTAAAAATTGAACAAAAGAAAATCGAATCAAAGTTGTCTGAAATAGCAAAGTATTATGATGATGAATCTCTCAGAACTATATTTGAACCCATAGGCGAATCAATGATGGGCATTATCGGCTTGGAGCTTCCATCCAATAGAAAAAGAGAAAATAATGTTAATTAACAGTATTTGACGAAAATGAATTGTAAAAAATAATATTGTTTTCCTTGCCATTTATTTACTATAATTTAAAATCTTTTCTTCGACTTTTAACAAACTAAAAGAACTCGATTTTCGTCTATTATTTTTTCTTCTGGTCTTTTGGAGTGGATTTTTTCCAGCTTTTGGCATAATCTTTCCCTTCATCAACCTGAGACCACAAACAGTACAATTGCCTTCAATTGTCGCCATACTATTTGCTAGTTTAACAAATTTAATATCCGATAAGTTTACGCTAATCTTACACACTGTACAATAAGTAGAATATTTAGAAATGGTGTCAGTCAACCTGACTAAATACTTTTATAATATATTTATATCATTGTTTTAAATCTAAAATTAAAAGAAAAATATTTTATTGGATTTCTAGCTTTGCTAAAATATCTTCTATGTTTTGTTCATCTTCCAACTCTGCATCTAATAAGTCTAATGCAAGATGGTATGTTGCATGGTCTTTGTCTTTTGCATTATTTGCCAAATCATTATAATGTTTAATTACCGCCCTCTCAAATTCTAATGCTTTTTCCAATGCACTTCGAAGTGTTAAATATCTTGAAGGTTGTAGCTTTCCGAGGCCACTGTCTTGTTCCCATTGTGATGGTTCATCGGTTGGTTGTGTTTCCAACTGCATTAACCTGAATGCAACCTTTTTTGCATGTCCTAATTCTTCCTTTGCTCTATCTTCAAAGAAGCCCTGATGTAATACTCCTAATCCTTCTATATTCTGTGATACGAACCAAAAGTAATGAAATGCAGATAATTCAGCGCCATATGCTTTTTTGAGCATTTGTACTGTACCTTCAACACCAGGTCCAGCTATTTCTTTAGACATTTTACCCATATTGATCAAATATACTACACAGTTCTTTTATATAAATATTTTAATTTTCTATGAAATTTCATAAAAAATTAGTACAGATTAATATAAAATTAGTACAAATTAATGAAAAATTAGTACAAATTAATACATTTATTACTTTCTATGTTTAATT
>JAKDMR010000643.1 GCA_030452275.1 Candidatus Nitrosocosmicus sp.
TAATTACAGTGGATGAATGTAGAATATTGATGGGGGCTTGGAGACTTAACTTATATCAAAATAAATAGAGAACACTTTTCCTCTAATACAATAAACTATGATGGAAAAATGACTTAACATCTGGTCCTAAATTTGCCTGTAACTTTCATAAGGGTAAAAGTCCAAGCAGATGAAGATCCCAATACACTCCATGTTGCAATATTATATTAATTCTTTTGTGGATTAGTTTTGCATTTAGCCTATCATTACCAATATACAGTAAATCATCTATGTTATTAATTTTATAAATACCATTGATATGAACAAGAGTAACAATACTCAGTTCAAACAGATATTAGTTGATATTGATAATTATAATGCACTTAAGAACTAGAACAATCAAGCGACTCATTTAACAACGTTGTTCAGGACCTATTAAACTGAAGAAATAACCCCATCCAAGCTTCGGCGCAAGAGATGGGGAGGAATGACTTGATAGAGATAAACCCTGACAATAAATCATATCTGAATTTAGATCTATTAATCTGAGTCATTTATTAACCACTGCAACCTGGGCACACATCTTGTATGCTTTTCTTAGCTAAATCCAAATGTGTTTGTGCTCTTTCTATATCACCATTCTGTAGAGCAGATTGTGCTTTATTGATATGGTCTATTGCTTCTTGACAATCCCCCCACTGTGGATTGCATCCCTCAGCTCCTCCTTGATTAGAGTCAGAAGCGTTGGACCCTCCAACTATGGAAGCCGACACCATTTGATATGATGGTAAAGTTAATAGACCAACAAATGTAGTTCCAAGAATCAACAGTATACTGATACTAACCATGTTCTTGCTTTTCATGTACAATGATAATTCATTATACTATTTCTGTGTTTTTTCTCATTCCAGGCTCGATTTAATCCAAGAAATCCTATAGATTTAAGATGTTAAAAATGTCATGTATCATCAATTATGATTCACTACAGTTACACTTCCAATTTGAATATAATTAATTAATACAGTAAGTTTGGGGATATTTTTAAACCTTACAAATCCGACTAATCCCTTAACTAGTAGAAGCCCCAATCAATTGAGTAAAGAATCCTATCATCCTCGTTATTATTTCTTGACGTTAATCTTAATTTGGAAGAAAAAGGTGTCCTATAATTTAAAACATAATCCTTTAACAATTTTTGCAAATAATCCTAAATAACTATTTTAAAAACCTGCTAAATAGTTTAAAATTTCGTATATAAATATGAATAAACTATTTACAGGAATTCTTTCAGTATTCTTGGTAGCAGGAATTATGGGTGTTTATGTTCCCGACGCATTTGCTTCGGTTATCGAGAAACGTCCGTTAGAAACTTGTAGTGGAAATATCGCAGCAGGACAACAAGCAAATAGCGAAGCCGAACAAGAGATAGAACAAGATCAAGCATCAGAAACAGGCGGACAAGCCGTTGCACCAGAATCCAACGCATTAAATGCAAATAACCTAAATTTAGGCTTGCAACAAAATGGTGAATGTAAACCAACTTTCGAACAACCTCCAACAGATTCTACAATACTTAGATAAAACTAAATCTCCAAAACACCAATCACCTTATTTTTTGTATATATCATTATCTCTTATTTTACATTCAAATAAGCAATTTATAATAAATTTGTCCTATGAACTTTTTTGCCATGATGATAATTGAATTAGATTTTGATTTATTTAAAAACCCTATCTATACGTGTCTCTTATACACTTATCCGCGCCCACGAGCAATCTCCGGATGGCGTA
>JAKDMR010000644.1 GCA_030452275.1 Candidatus Nitrosocosmicus sp.
TATCTCATAATTGATGTTTAATTTTTTTACGATTTCCAATCCATGTTTTACATCGACCTTCGGAGTTACAGAATAATCAGGGAGCAACAGCCCCAGAACCTTGTCAGAACCCAGAGCCTGTGCTGAGATATACGCCGTAACAGTCGAATCTATTCCACCACTAATCCCAATGACAACACATTTAGCATTTCTCAACTTTACCTCTTTATTCAAGAATCTTGAAATTTTCTTTAATACTTTTCTTTCATCCAAGTTTTCAATAAACCCTTCTAAATGCAACGTCTCGCATATGACTCAAAATGTAATTATCTTTTATAATTTAAATTAATACGATGGAAAGCAATTCAACGATTGTGCAATAGTATTTGAGCTCATTCTAAAATCATATATTTGCCATTAAATAAATCTCTACTTTTGTAAGTAACTTCATATCTTTAAGGGGATTTACATCAAATTTATTTCATAGCAGAGGATAAATGCTTTAGTTTTGAAACCATGGAATATTATAAGTCTTGCTAGTACGCATGATTTGAATACTCATTATATGTTAAAGCCATTGAGAATTCAGTCAGGTGTTTGGCCGCGTCTATTAACAGCAAGGAGTCGAAAGGTAAGCCCAATCATTTGATAGATGTCATGAACTGAAACAATATCGTCAGTATATTCATTAATACTCATCTTCTTTAATAATCGAACCTATTGAAATATTATTGATTAATTAGCCTCTTATTAATAATTATGACAATAGAATCTTGTCTCCTTATAAATTACAAGATACGCTTAGTGGTCTAAAAACTTTTGATCTTTATTTATGTCATATTATCTTATCATCGTGACAGCACCAATCAACTAGAAATTTTCCCGCAGATTCAGTATCTTCAAAAATCCTTTTACTTACAAAATCCGGGTCATTTGGAATGCCTCGAAAATCTGAAAGTTCAAGTGGAGTATTATTGAGTGTAATAATATACTCGATGTTGGCCTCCGCAGCTGAATCAACACCTAGTGGGGCGTTTTCGACAACTAGGGCTTCAGAGGGTTTTAATCTAAGTCTAGAAAGCGCTTTGCTAAACGGTTCGGGACTTGGTTTGCCCTCTCTCAGGTCTTCACCAGATATGATCAAATCAAATTTACTAAGATTGGTTTGTTCCAACAGAGATTCAACCTCTTTTCTAGATGCCCCACTCACCACAGCCTTTAAGCAATTCTTACAATTGAGTAATTCTATTAATTCTTTTACGCCAGTAAAAGCTCTTGCTCTTTGGATCTCTTCAAATAATTCTTTTTTTCTATTACTAATAGCAGATATCAGTTTCTCATTAGGTGATCTCAGATTGTTCCGTTTGAAAATTTCCTTGATAAGTACTGGACTAGGCATCCCCTCCAGTAAGAACACATCTCTTTTTTCGATCTCAAGTTTAACTATTTCTCTAAATGCAATTTGAAAAGCCTCTGCATGAAATGGCATTGCATCTATTAGTACACCATCCATGTCAAACAAAATCCCTTTCAACTTTAACGAATAAATCTTTGTTCAACAATATAAAGTAGAGTGAATGATGGATCGAGTCCATTCTTGCTGCTTTGGAACAGAAACAGGTCTATCCATAATGACATATCATTTAAAAAAAAATTTTTCTTAATGAAATAGTCAGAATTGACACAGGACTTAATACTCTCGTACATAGTACTGATTTTACCGGGATAAATGAAGTATATACCAATTAGCAAAAGTATGCTAAGGTTTGTCATTGTGATTGACAATAAAAA
>JAKDMR010000645.1 GCA_030452275.1 Candidatus Nitrosocosmicus sp.
GCTGTAAACTTCCAATTCCTTATTCTATAAAGCTTTTTATGTTTAAAAGAGGGTTTAATTTAGATTCATTCTATCGGATTGAAGTTACGAAATCTAATTGGAATATTTGTTATCATAATACTCATTGTTGTAATCTTAACTTTTCTAATTTGGGGAGTAGTTAAATTGGAAATTATAGGCGCTTTCATAATAGGTTTTATAATAGGAAAAGCAGATGTTATTTGGAAATACTTTTTCACTAGTTCTCCAAATAAAACTGAAAAAATCATATCATTACGAAAACAAAAGCCTGAATTTACGGCAGAAATAATAGACAAAAAAGAAAAATACCGAAGGGGACAGGATATCATAAAATTTAGGTCTCGATACAAAGGTAAGATTGATAATGGATATTTTGCCAATGAAATTCGTATAAAAGACACCTCAATTGATGCATTGGGATATCGTTTTGAAGATACCACACCCAATGTCAATAAGGATCGTACTGCAATTACATCTTTTTGTCCTGAAACTATTGATAATACTAGTAATTATTACGGAAATTTAAATGGAAACATAAATACTGATTGGAAAAGTTGGGATTGGATGATACCTCAAAACACGCCACTTGGAAAATATATTATAAAAATGATGGTACTCAATGTAGGAGAACTAGATAATCCGATAGAAAAACTTGAAGATGAGATTGAAATTACTATGCCCGAAGAACCTTCTAATAGTTTTAATCGTCTTCCAATTACGGGATAGCTATGTTTGCTTACTAGCATTCTCAATCAACGTTTTCCATTTGTTTCTTCCTTCAACCTTAATCCCGCATTTCTCTGCTGGTGTTTGTTCTTTCTCAATCCACATTTAACAACTGTTTCCAATTTACAGTATTTACAACCACTGATAACAATTTCTTCAATCTTTCTTACCTCGACAGTTTTACGTAACTCAAGGCTAAACTCTACTGCATGAATATGTTTGCACTTGACACCTCTAAACATATGGTCAGGACATGAGCAAATCCAACCTATTGTAGTGGCAAGAATTGAATACACTTCACCTCTGTTTGAGGATTTAACCTTGTAATTATTATCATCAATCCTCTTGACGTTGTTTTGGAGAAGCTTACCTGATTCTTCTCTATGATTGGTTAGTTGTTTGCTCATAGTTACCTATCTAGTTACCTACATATTTAAACTTATAGGTAATTAAATAGGTAACTTTTATATAATCATATAAGCCTATTAATAGAAGTGTCTGAAAAACATGGAGATATTACTAACTTAACAAAGGCAAATACTAGAAGTAATTCGTTAAGAACTACCATACCTATGTCAATAACTAATCAATTCGGACTAAAAGAAGGGGATAAACTAAGTTGGCAAATTGAAGCGAATAACAATAATCTAATCATAAAGATAAAGCCACTCTTAGAAAAACTTAGATAAAGGTATACAAGAATCTCTATTTATGCAATCACCAAAACGATTTGGATGTCTAAATTGTGGGAAGGAATTTGAAGTCAGATCTCCAGATGATATTTACACAGAAGCCAATAGAAAATATAAAAAAGCTTCTTATGATGATATGTTACCAATGACCAAAGAATGTTTGTGGTGTAAGGAGAAAAATGAAATTTATTGGTATAAACCAAATTCTAACTAGACATCTTTTTTGTAACCCGATAACTTCTATGACTTGGGTATTTTTGTAAGTGTTCTTTGCCCCAACATTCTTTATACTCCATTTTTTCTTCGCATATATTACAAATGACAATTT
>JAKDMR010000646.1 GCA_030452275.1 Candidatus Nitrosocosmicus sp.
ACAATGTCTATCCTAATAACAGGAGCTATATAGCTTATTTGAAAAGGAGTTATTCGACACACCAAAGATCTCCAGAACTAAATCTGATAGAGGTAAGATGGCCGTGGATGCATGAACAGACAGGCTATAAACAACTCTGTCTTTAAAGATGAACAGGATATCGGTAAAGCCATGTCAGATTGGACACACTATTACAACAAAAAACATGCAACCAAAACAAACACAATCAGTTTACAGGAAGAAGGTATGTGTCAATTTACATGACTGTTAAGTCGTGTAGCGTTATTCAAGTTAAATAACCAATATTATAGACAATAAAAGATAAGTTATACATCGTAAATGGATGCCAGATATTCTTATAACATTCATCGGACTTTTGGCCACTGCATTCACAGTTGCAAGTACTCTTCCACAGATAAAAAAAGCATTAAAAACAAAAGATACCGAGGATGTATCGATTCGTTTTCTCCTTGTCTTGATTTCTGGTCTTTCTCTATGGGTTATTTACGGAATTGGAAGGGCGGATTTTGTTATAGTTATAGGAAACTCCATTGGAGCATCGCTAAACATTTGGATGTTAGTTCTTAAAGTAAAATATTCGAGAGAACCATTAGAGGAACAATGAACAGGAAAATTTACATTACCAGGCCCACTCCCTACCTAGCCTATAATCACCTTTCTATTTTTTGTCTCACAAGTTCTTGGATTATACATTGGCTTTTGATTTAATTTTTTAAAAGGCCCGCGTTTGCAAATGCAATGTCATTCCACATCCTGCTAAAAACTATCACATTTTTTGAATAATCGGTAACCAATTTTGAATACATCTCTGATATACTTTTAAAGTATTCTTGACTATTCCATAATTGATTCTGGACGTTTTGAAAGTAAGACATGAATACTGATTGAAATGAGTTTATAGCCTGTTTTTGGAATTCCAAATAGTTTTCTGCTATTTCCCAAGTTGCTTGGGTGGTTTGTTCGGTCGTATCGGTGATTGCTTGGGGAGTGTGAAGTCTTTGATTCCCTGCTTCATTCATATTTATTTCCATACTTTTTTTAGATTCTTCAGAGGCCTCGATGACAGCTTGGGCGGATTCTTCTTCGTTATAATTCTCAATAAATGATTGTTGATTATTGTTATTGTTTTGATTGATAGATTTATCAATATATTCATTATTCTTACCCGGAATAATTTCTTCAATTATATCACGAGATTCTGCTTCGTTTTTTTCATTATTTGACATGATATGATACTAGTTTAACAAGTTATAATAGGCTAATAGATGCCGATAACCATTCAAAGTAATTTTACGTTTTTTAATAGTTTATGGTACGAAGATGCTTTCGCCTAACTCAAACTGTTTAGTTTTGATTGTATAGATTATATCTCTTGTGAAATCAAACAACCTTAAAAAAAATCATGGATTGATCTTGTCCCAAAATTAACAAAAGCATATATGAATTCCGTAGCATAAACTTGGATATATAACAAAAAATATCAAAAAGTTAGCACGCATTCTACGTATGGAATTCGTAGCAGCTATTGTAAATCTTATGAAAAATTAATACTAATCCATGAATTTTTAAACATTGCAAAAGACAGTAGAGACAAGAACATGTTCAAACTTTCAAACAGATTGAACCATTTGTAAAATTCGTTTATGAATATTCATATATAGTCAAAATGGGCAGATTTTCCTTAGATAATCAATAGATCTCTTGCGTAATTAGACTTGCATCACAATTTTATAAAGTATCTGTAAT